>PGYQ01000001.1:11807-156768 GCA_002839745.1 Candidatus Kuenenbacteria bacterium HGW-Kuenenbacteria-1 | reverse complement strand
GTTTTTTAATCGGAAAAGGATTATCAGTTGTCAAACAATACATGGAATTTATTTAAAATTTTATAAATTTCTATGAGTACTATATTGACCTATAGTAAAAGTTAATTTATAATTTATAATTTATAATTTCTAAAACTATGTTTTTTTTTATTTTTAGAGACATTAAAATAGCTTTTCAAAATTTCTATCGCAATTTATGGCTTTTTTTAGTGACAATAATAATTATTGTTCTTGCTTTGTTTTCTGTTAATCTTTTAATTGTTTTAAATGTTTTGACCAATATTTCAGTTGAGGTAATTAAAGAAAAAATAGATATTAGCGTTTATTTTAAACCTGAAGCATCTGAGGAACAAATTTATTCTATTAAATCTCGTTTAGAAGTGTTGCCTGAAGTTAAAAACGCTCGGTATTTATCAAAGAAAGAGGCTTTAGAGTGGTTTCAAAAAAATCATGAAAATGATCCCAAAATTTTAGAAGCATTGCAAGGTTTAGAGGATAATCCATTGGGAGATAGTTTAATTATTCGGGCAAAAAAAATAAGTGATTATAAAACTATTTTAAATATTTTAGATGAAAAACAATATAATAATTTTATTTATGATAAAAATTTTGGTGATTATGAAAATTATATTGATCAACTTAATTTAATTAGTAAAAAAATTCAGCAAATTATTTTAATTATTTCATTGGCTTTTATTTTGATTGGAATTTTGGTTATTTTAAATACAGTAAGAATAACTATTTATGCTCGTCGGGAAGAAATTAGGATTATGAAATTAGTGGGAGCGACCAATTGGTTTATTAAAGTTCCTTTTATTTTAGAGACAGTCATTTGCGCTATTTTTGCTTTTTTATTTTCTATTATTCTTTTTTATCCATTTTTAAATATTATTCAACCTTTGATTTTTGGATTTTTAAAGAATTATGATTTTAATATTGTAACTTATTTTAATCAACATTTTTTGCAAATTTTTGGTTGGCAATTTGTGTGCATTATTATTCTTAGTATTATTAGCGGTAGCGTGGCCATAAAAAAATATCTAAAAATTTAAAAATAGAAGAAAGATTATGTAGAAATTTAAGAGAAATTTTGGTTTAATGATAAAATTGGGTGTTTAAAAATTTTGAATTACGGTATTTTTTTTTAAAAAATTATTTTATTTATAATAATATCTTTACTGTGTTAACACAGTGAGAGAGGGGATTTAGGAGTGGCAAATTATTAAGATATTAAGATTAATTTACCACCCCTTTTTTACCTCCTTTATTTTATTTTAATTCTAAAATTTTTATTTTTTTTTCAGTCAAAACATACAAACGATTACCCTCCAAAGCAATCGCTTTCCCCTCTTCTATTTTAAAAGACCTTAGAGGGTCGAGGTCTAAATTATAAACTTGACACACACCTGTTTCGTCAAGTGTGATTGCTATCTTGTCATTGATAGCAAAGTCTATAATTTTCTCAGGACTTATTATTAAGGTGGAGACAACTGAACTTTGTCTCACCTCCTTTTTTCTTTTATCAACCTTTCCAATTCTAATTCGGAAAAGTTGATCGTCAGAAATAATGTATAAAACACCATCTCTGACTTTAATCTTCCTTAACTTTATAGTGGGTGGCAGAGTCCATGGACTCCATTCCCACTGTTGTGATCCAAAAAGATTAAAACAAAAAATTTTATTGAAAGGCGCAAGACAATACAACTTGCCACCTTCAACTGCTATTCCTTTTGCTGGAAATAGCAATACCTTTTTTTCGTCTCCAGAGATTTTATTAATCTCCGAAACTAAAAAGGTATTATTTAGAGTGTAAATTTCATCATCTGTTACATTCCAGTCTGTAACAGGGAAAAAAGAGGCTACTTCAATACACTCTAAAATTGAAGTGGTCTCAGTCCCTTTTGTTGAAATATATTTCAATTTCAAAAAAGGGATTTTTGAAAAAGTCGCAAGATCTATTTTGGAAATTTCTTTCCGATCTTGCGAGAGTAAAAAAAGTGTCCCTTTTTCTACTCGCATATCAGCTGTACCTTCTGGCACAGCGATATTATTTAGGACTAAATCAGTGGCGTTGACTGGGTCACCACAAGACCCAATAAACATAAGAAAAAGAAGAAAAAAAAGACAGAGAACAAACTTTAACTGCTCTTTTATTTCTTTCTTTTTTCTTTCCCTCGTCTCCACCAGAGGTTTGTGGAATAGTTCAAACTGAGCTACGGCATTATAATACATTTTAATCACCTTCCTTTTTTTAGATTTTCAAAGAGCTATATCAAAGCCTCCTTGTTTTATATATAGTATGCCTAATTTTTTGTTTTTGTCAAGTTTTTAACGCTTTTTTAGCGGAGAATTTGACTTTATTATATTTATTGTGGTATAATAAATTATTATTTAGAAAACATTTTATTTTAAATATTTTACTTTCCCGAAGTTAGCTAGGGCTATATAAGGGAAAGGGTAAAAATATGACAGAAAAATTAGAAGATGATATTGAGTTTACTGAAAAAATTGATAATAAAATTGAAAGTTTAATTTTATTATTAGGAGATAAAGATCTTTCAATTGTCAATGAAGCAATTGATGCGTTAAAAAAAATAGAATTAAAAGAAGAGGAAATTGAGTCTTTAATTATAGCATTAGAAAAAAGTAAAGATTTTATGATTTTAGAAAATATAATTGATATATTAAAAGAAAAGAAAAAGTTTTTTAAAAAAATAATTGATTCTTTAATCCCATGGTTAGAAATAAATGATCCTATGATTTGTTTAAAAGCGGTTTTAGTATTTGAGAAAATAAAATCAAAAGAAGTGATTGATCCTTTGAAAGCGTTAATAAAAAGATTAGATGATTTAGCATTAAAAAATAATAATATTACTGAATCTAATACATTATTAATGGCTTATATAAGAGCAAATAAATTAATTCAACCCCCATATAAGAACAAAAAATAAATTTTAATAATTTTATGTTTTTTTCGCTTAAAGGTAAAATTATATATAAAGATATAGAAACAAAATTTGTTGTTATTGAAAATAATGATATTGGTTATCAAGTTTTTGTTTTGTTAAATTTTTTTAAAAAAATAAATTTAAATGAAGAAATAAAAATTTTTACTTATTTTCATCATAAAGAAGACACACAAGAACTTTATGGATTTGAACGAATACAAGAATTAGAATTTTTTAAAAAACTTCTTTCTGTTAATGGTGTTGGGCCAAAATCAGCATTAGGCATTCTTAAACAAAGCAAAGTGGAAAATATTAAAAAAGCGATTATTAATGAAGAATTAGATACTTTAATTAAAGTAGTTGGTATTGGGAGGAAAATGGCTCAAAAAATAATTTTGGAATTGAAAAATAAAATACAAGATGAATTAGAAACAAAGGATACTAAAACAGAATTTTCTAATGACTCTTATGTTTTAGATGCTTTGAAGAGCTTGGGTTATTCTGTATCTGAAGCACGACAAGCTGTGCAAGAAATTCCTGATTCTATTATTCAAACTCAGGAAAAAGTTAAATTTGTTTTAAAGAAATTAGGCTCTACGCTAGGTAATAGAAATTAAAAATTAGAAATTGTAAAAATTTTCTTTTAGAAAATTTTTGTTTATTTTATGTTTAAAAATTTTTCTAAAAAATTTATTTTATTTAATTTTTTTTTAGCTGGATTTATTCTTATTTTTTTAGGAGGTTGCGCTAAAAAGGAGGAACAAAAAAATATGCAAGAAGTAACTACTTTGCTTGCTAAAAAACAAGCCTTGATCATTATTGCTTTTAATGGTTATCAAGACAAGGAATATGAAGATACAAGAAAAGAATTAGAATTAAATGGTGTTAAAATAATAGTTGTGAGTAATTTTAAAGGTGTGGCTCGTGGTTCATTGGGTGGCAATGTAAATGTTAATATTTTAATTTCTGAGGTTAAAGTTGATCAATATGATGCGATTATTTTTATTGGCGGTCCGGGAGTTGCGACAGTTTTTCAAGAAAATTTAGAGGCGCATCGTTTGGCGAAAGAAGCGATTTCTCAAAATAAAGTTTTAGGAGCAATTTGTATTGGTCCGACTATTTTGGCAAAAGCCGGAGTTTTGAAAAATAAAAAAGCGACCGTTTGGTCGAGTTTTACTGATAAAAGTCCGATAGAAATTTTAAAGCAAGGTGAAGCTGAATTTGTTAATCAAGATGTAGTTGTTGATGGAAAAATTATTACAGCCAATGGTCCTCAAGTAGCTAAAGATTTCGGCAAAGCGATAGTTAAGGCACTTAGGAAATTATGAATTTATTATTTGGGTTTACGACACCCAAATAACGAGAGACCCTACATAAAATTGTGTCTGGCATAGTAAAAATGTATAATTAATTTTTATTAATTTAATTTTAAAAATTATGCAATACAATTCCGAAATCCATCATCGCCAATCAATTAGATTAAAAGAATATGATTATTCGCAAAATGGCGTATATTTCATCACAATTTGTACGCAAAATAAAGAATGTTTGTTTGGGGAAATTGAGGATGGAGAAATGCGATTGAATGATGCGGGAAAAATAATTGATCGATGGTGGCATAAAATGAAAAATAAATTTCCCAATATTGAATTGGACGAATATATCATTATGCCAAATCATTTTCACGGGATTTTGATAATACAAAACGTTGATCCCGTAGGGGCGATTCTATGTAATCGCCCACAGGGCGAAAACATGATTTCGTATACGGGCGAAAACATGGTTTCGTATACGGGCGAAAACATGGTTTCGCCCCTACGAATACCCAATTCATACGATGGGTTGGGTAAATATATTTCGTGGTTTAAACGAATGTCCATTAATGAATATATTCGTGGTGTAAAATCTGGGAAATTTCCGCCATTCGAAAAATCCATTTGGCAACGGAATTATTTTGAACATATTATTCGCGATGAAAATGAATTAAACAAAATTCGCGAATATATTTTTAACAATTTTTTAAAATGGGAATTAGATAAAAATAATCCAAAAAATTTAAATAAATATTTCACGCGTAGGGGCGTACCCTTGCGGTCGCCCTGTAATTAGGGCAGGGGCAAGCCCTGCCCCTACAAATACCGTAACAATTGGTGAAATTTAGGGGCATTAAATATTCTAATAATAAAACAAATTTAACTATTATTGCAACCATTTTTAACTATTAAACCCAAAAAGATAAAAAAAGCTAGACACACTTTTATGAACGGTCCCAATAACAATAACAACCCAATAACAATAACAATAACACCAATAACAACAATAACATAACCAATAACGAACAGCTTAAATTTATTTTTTTTGTTTTATTGAAAATTGGCAGGTTCTTTCTCTGTTGGCTCTCCTTCATCCATTCTTTTTCGTCTATCATCTAAAATTTCGTCTTCAAACTCAAAATATAGCGTCCCTTGTGGTTGTCTTTGGTAACCCAATAATTCCATAGCAAAATTAGACAAGCTATTCATTTTGCCGTTTATTTTTATTTTGTCGTTTTCTATTACTTCGGCAATGATATTTGAATCTCTTGTGAAAGTCAGTTTTGATCCGACAGGTATTCCATATTTTGCAAAATGGAATCTTGAGCGTCTTTCTTTTGCTTCATCAACTTCTTTTTCTTGTTCCGGAGTTAATCCGCTATCAATCTTGGTCTCTCTAATTTCTACTCGTTTTAATGCAAGCGTCGCATATTCTGGATTCATCTTAAAAAATTCTCGGTTATCTCGCGCTCGACGATCAGCAAAAATAGAATGAAGCCATTTTTCCTCTCTTTCTGCGTTTTCTACTGTTGCAGCGTAATAAACCTCAAACGGAAATTGATTCATTCTTTAAAATGTAGATAATTTGATTCATAAATTTATTTAAATAATTCTGCCATCGACACGCTAAGGCAATAAACTCGCAACATACAATTTGGCTCCCGGGCAAGGATTCGAACCTCAATTAACTGGACCAAAACCAGCCGTCCTACCATTAGACGACCCGGGAATAATTAATAATTTATATTTTATCTTATCATAAAAAAAATTGCAAATTTTAAAATTAAAACCCCAATAATAAAGTATGATTGTTTACATTTTTAAAAAAATATTTTTTTAAATTCCTTTGTCTAACAAAAAAATAATTAATCCAATTATTGCGCTAACGCCGGCAATAATCCAAAAACGCATAACAATTTGAGGTTCTGGCCATCCTTTTGCTTCTAAATGATGATGTATCGGACTAGAAAGAAAAATTTTTTTATGTCTAATTTTTTTAGAAAGCATTTGAATAATCACTGACAAAGATTCTATTATAAAAAGAAAACCAACGATTGGTAAAAACAGGAAAGTGTTTGTTAGCATAGCAACAACTCCCAAAGTAATTCCTAATGACATTGCGCCCGTATCTCCCATAAAAAATTTAGCTGGATAAACATTAAACCATAAAAAAGAAAGTAAGGCTCCGGAAATTACTCCGCAAAAAGCGGCTAAATTTACTTTTCCTAAAATAAAAGCCATAAATCCAAAAGTAATAAAAGAAAATAATAAAATTCCTCCGGCCAATCCATCCAATCCATCGGTTTCGTTTACTGAAAAAGCTGTAGAAACTATTATAAAAATAAAAAGTGGTATATACCAAAAGCCAATATTAAAATGACCTAAAAAGGGAATATAAATTATGCTCCATTCTAATTTATAATAAAACCACCAAGCGCCAAAACAAGCAACTAAACCAGCAATTAATGTATAAATTATTAATCGATGTGCAACTTTTAATCCTCCACCATTAGGACCAATTTTTTTAATATTTAAAAAATCATCTCCCAAACCTACTAAAGCTGAAGCTATTAAAGCGCCTAATGGTAGGAGAGTTTCTGGGCGAGTTAAAAAATTTAATTGTTCAAAAATAGGCAAAAGAGTAAATTTAGCTAAAAAAGAAAATAAAAGTGCCACAATTAAAGTTGTTCCCCAAATTAAAATTCCTCCCATTGTCGGAGTGCCAGATTTTATTCGATGCATTTTAGAAAAAATTGGAGAATTAACGCTTTCTCTAATATTCTTTTTTAATTTATTTTTGTTTAAAAAAGAGATTAAAAAAGGGACCCAAATTAAAGCAATTAAAAAAGAAAGGGTTGAAAGAAAAAATATTTTAATAATAGGGAAAAAAGTTATTTCCATTTAAATGATACTAAATAATAAAAAAATTTCTAAAATTAATAAAAATTGAACTAAAATTGAACAAATAAGTAGACAATGACTAAGAAATTTATTTTTTAAATATAAAAAATAAGCCAAGAAAAAATTAAATAAATAAATTATTAAACCAATTTGAGGTAATTTAAATAATTCTTTTGTTTGTCCAATTAATCCAATGTTTAAATAAATATTATAATATAAAGGAACTAAATTTTCTTTTAAATTTTGTAATTTAAAAAAAATAATTCCCCAAATAAAAAAATTACTTAATAATCCAATAGATAAATTTAATAAAATAAAATTATCTTTTCTAAAAAGATTATTTTGAATGTTTGTGATAATTATTTTTAATAATTTTTGATAAAAGATCATTTTTAATAATTTAATTAGATTAAATAATAATTTAATGTTACAATAATTTTAAATTTTTAACTTTTAAATTTTTAAAACTTTTAACTTTTAACTTTTAACTTTTAACTTTCTATGTTGCCTGTTGAAATTTTTAAAAAAATTTTAGAAAAGGAAAAAATAATCTCCGAAGATAAAATTGTTGCGATAGAAAAAGAAATAGAAGGGAAAAATATTTTATTAGAAGAATATTTTTTAAGTAAAGGAATTATTGATGAAGATTTATTTTATGAAAAAGCCGCTTTTTATTTAGAAGTTCCTTTTATTGATCTTAAAAAACAAATTATTCCTAATAATATTTTAACTTTAATTCCAGAACCAATTGCGCAAACATATAAAGTTATTTCTTTTGGAAAAGACGAAAAAATATTAAAAGTGGCTACAATAGATCCTCAAAATTTACAAATTTTTGAATTTATTAAAAGGAAAACTGATCTTTCTCTTAAAATATATTTAGCCACTCCTTCAGGGATTAAAAAAGCTTTACAACAATATCATATTGGACTTAAGGCTGAATTAGGAATAATTACCGAAGAAGAAAGTCGTACTGAATTACAAAAAATAGGATCAGATTTGCCAATAATTAGAATTGTGGATACATTAATAGAATATGCTATTTTTCAAAACGCTTCTGATATTCACATAGAACCAGCTGAAAAAGAAGTAAATATTAGATATCGAATTGATGGAATTTTAAAAGATATAATGAGTTTTCCCAAAGATATTCAGGCGGGAATTATTGCTCGTATTAAAATTTTATCTAATCTAAAATTAGATGAACATCGATTACCCCAAGACGGAAGATTTAAGGTTATAGGCGTTGATTATAAAGTTTCTTTTCGTGTTTCTATTCTCCCAACTTTTCATGGAGAAAAAATAGTTTTAAGGCTTTTAAGTGAAAGCGCTAAAATATTATCTTTAGAACAATTGGGTTTTCAGCATGAGGTTTTATCGATTATTAAAAGAAATATAAAAAAACCGCATGGAATAATTCTTGTTACTGGGCCTACTGGTTCTGGAAAAACAACTACTTTATACACAATAATGAATATTTTGAATACTCCTCAAGTAAATATTTCTACCATTGAAGATCCTATTGAATATCATATGCCTCGAATTAATCAAAGTCAAGTTGTTCCTAAAATTGGTTTTACTTTTGCCAGAGGATTGCGCGCTCTTTTAAGACAAGATCCTAATATTATAATGGTAGGAGAAATTAGAGACAAAGAAACAGCTGAAATAGCTACTCAAGCGGCTATGACTGGCCATTTAGTGCTTTCCACTCTTCATACTAATGATGCAATTTCTTCTTTGCCTCGTATGATTGATATGGGAGTGCCAGCTTTTCTTGTTGTAGGAACTTGCAATCTTGTTATTGCTCAACGATTAGTGCGTAAAATTTGCAAACATTGTTCTCAAGAATATAAATTAAGTAAGGAACAAATTGAGGGATTTCAAAAAGAATTTGATCTTGATCAAATTACTAAAGTTTTTATTGAAAAAGGAAAAATTAGCAAGGGTCAAGATTTGAGTGCCGTTTCTTTTTATAAAGGCAATGGTTGCCGTCAATGCGATAATAATGGATATAAAGGGAGAATTGGAATTTATGAGACATTAGAAATGACTCCAGAACTTTCTGATTTAATTATGCGTCAGTCAACTATTAAAGAAATTAAAAAATTAACCCAAGAACAAAAAATGATAACAATCATTGAAGATGGATTTATTAAAGCATTAGAAGGCATTACTACTATTGAAGAAATAATAAGAGTGACAAGGGATTGAAGAAATTATAAATTAAATAAATATATGTTAGAAAATTCAAATATTTCAAAAAATAAATTTTTTTTTAAAAAAATAGACTTATTTTTAAGTAAATTTTTTGGCGTAGCCGTTGCTGAAAAAATTTTTTTTACTCAAAATTTAAGTATTATGATTAAAGCAGGTCTTTCTTTAGATCAAAGTTTAGAGAGTCTTTGTTGTCAAGCTAAAAATAGATATTTTAAAGAAGCTATTTTACAAATTAAACAAAAAGTAGAAAAAGGAGTTTCTTTTTCTGAGAGTTTGTCTTTGTTTCCTAAAATTTTCTCGTCAATTTTTATTAATATAGTAAAAGTTGGAGAAGAAAGCGGAAAACTAGATAATTCTTTAAAACAATTAGCAATACAAATGAAAAAAAGTCATGAATTGGTTTCTAAAATAAAAGGGGCTTTAATTTATCCAATTATCGTAATGGTGGCCATGGTTTCAATTATTTTTTTTATGATGATTTTTATTATTCCTCAAATTACTCAAATTTTTGAATCATTTGGCACAAAATTACCAATAACAACACAAATTTTAATAAGTACTTCAAAATTTTGCGCTAAAAATGGACTAGCTATTCTTATAGGATTTATTTTAATGTTTATTTTATCAATAAGGATAATTAAAATTTCCAAAGTTAAATATTATTTAGACAAAATAGTATTAAAAATTCCAATAATTGGTTCGATTATTAAAAAAGTTAATTTGGCTAAATTTTCTCGTACTTTTTGTTCTCTTTTAAAAACAGGAGTTCCTATTGTTGAAACTTTGGGTCTTTCAGCTCTTGTTTTAAATAATCTTGTTTATCAAAAAGAATTATTTAGAACAGCAGAAATAATAAAAAAAGGAGAATCAATCGCTAAAATTTTAAAAGAATCACCAGCTCTTTTTCCTCCAGTAGTTGTTCAAATGGTTGATGTGGGAGAAAAAACAGGAACACTTGATACAATTTTAGAAAATTTAGCAGAATTTTATGAAGAGGAGATTGATCAAATTATGACTAATTTACCTCAAATTATTGAACCAATTTTACTTTTATTTTTAGGGGTAGGAGTGGCTTTTATTGCCGTATCAATTCTTATGCCTATGTATACAATGACGCAAGAAATTTAATTTATGTCAAATTTTGAAGTTAATTTTATTAAAGATAATATTCCATTAGAAGAGCCAAATAAATCTTTGAAAAAAGAAATAAATTGGAAGAAGTTTTTTATTTATTTTTCTTTGGCTGGGTTGATTTCGTTTGTTGTTATTGCATTAATGTTTTTTTATATTCTTAATGGTGCTTTTTCAAAAAATAATTCTTTAAAAAAGATTAAAAAAAATTCCTTTTTAGATCAATTTTATCAACTTGTTCCTAATGGTGATTATTTAATAAAAAAAGATCAAAATAGAGTTAATATTTTACTTTTGGGTGTAGGCGGAGCTAATCATCCCGGCGGACTTTTAACGGATAGTATTATGATTATTAGTTTTGATTTTAAGATTAAAGAAGTGGCAATAATTTCTATTCCACGTGATCTTTTTGTTCCAATTTCAGATCATGGCCAGCAAAAAATTAATACGCTTAATTCTATTGGAGAATCTAAAGAAAAAGGATCAGGCGCGCTTTTTGTTGCAGAAAATATTAGTCAGCTTTTTGATATTCCTATTCATTATTATGCTCGGATTGATTTTATGGGATTTAAAAAATTAATTGATGATTTTGGAGGTTTGGATATTTATATTGAAAAAACTTTTTATGATCCATTATATCCAGATTGTAAAAAGCTTTTTCAAAAAGGTTTGCAACATTTTGATGGAGATAAGGCTTTAAAATTGAGTCGTTCACGTTATGGAAACAATGGGGAAGGATCAGATTTTGCTAGAGCAAAAAGACAACAAAAAGTAATTACGGCATTTAAGGAAAAACTTTTATCTTTTTCTACTTTAATTAATCCTCAAAAAATTTCTGCTGTTAATGAAATGTTAAAAAATCATTTAAAAACAAATCTTAATATTAAAGAAATTATTAGCTTAATGGTAATACTTAAAGATATAGATCGTTCTAAAATTCAAAATTTTGTTTTTGATACTTCAAATTATCTTTATCCAGAAAAAACATCAGCCGGAGCTTATATTTTAAGCCCTAAAGCTGGAAATTTTAAAGAAATTTCACTATTAATTCAAAATATTTTTGATAAAGATTTTGTTAATAAAAAAGATTTTATTATTACAGATAAGTCTCGTTTGATTATTCAAAATGGAACAAAACAGTCCGGTTTGGCTCAAAAAATATCTAAAGAATTAGAAAATTTAAATTATAAAATAGTTAAAATAAGTAATACGGATAATCAAAATTATAAAAAGACCGTTATTTATGATTTATGTTTTAATCAAAAACCAGATGAATTAATTTTTCTTAAAGAAAAATTTAATGCGGAGGTTGTTTTTAATGCTTTTCGTTTTTTAAATTCTTCTCCATCAGCCGAGGAAATTGCTACTATGCCATCTAATATGTTTCCTAAAGATATAAAAAATCTTCCTCCAGCTGATTTTTTAATTATTTTAGGAGAGAATGCAATTTTAGATGAAAAAAAATAATTTTAAATTTTAATTTTTTAAAAGCTAATTAGCTAATTTTTATGAAAGTATGTATTATTGGTCGAGTTAATGTGGGAAAATCCACTCTTTTTAATCGTTTAATTGATCAAGAAAAAGCCATTATTTCTAAAATAGCTGGCACCACTCGAGATAGAAATTATGCGGAATGTTTTTGGAGAAAAGAAAAGTTTGATTTAATAGACACAGGGGGATTACAGGATGCGGGAATTAATAAAGTTGAAAAAAAAGTTCAAGAACAAACTCAAGTTGCTTTAAAAGAAGCGGATTTAATTCTTTTTGTAGTTGATGTAAAAGATGGATTGCTTTTGGAAGATAAAGATATTGCAAAAATTTTAAGAAATCTTAAAAAACCTATTATTGTTGCAGTAAATAAAGTTGATAAAAATAGTTTAAGAAAAATGGCAAGTGATTTTTTTAAATTGGGATTTGGTGAGCCAATGTTAATTTCAGCTATTACTGGAATTGGCACAGGCGATTTATTAGATGAAATAGTAAAAAAACTTTTTGTTTTGCCTAAAATTAAATCTGATGAAAATATTATAATAAAAGAACCAATTAAAAAACCAGTTAAAATAATTTTAACTGGCAGGACAAATGTTGGAAAATCTTCTATTTTTAATGCAATATTAGGAGAGGAAAGAGTTATTGTGAGTGAGATACCACATACGACTCGCGAGGCCTTAGACACTTTAATTACTTATAAAAATCAATCCATTTTAATTGTTGATACTGCTGGATTAAGAAAAAAAAGTAAAATTGATTGTCATATAGAAAAAATTGGATCTTTGCAAAGTCTTCAAACCTTTAAAAGGGCGGATGTAATTTGTTTAGTATTAGAAGCAGGGGAAACAGCTCTTTCTCAAGATAAACGAATAGCCAATCATATTGAAAGAACAAATAAAGGAGTAATAATTGTTGTAAATAAATGGGATTTACTTTCTCAAAAAGATAAAAGAAAAGTAAATCAATATATTCAATATTTAAAAGCGCAATTTTCTTTTTTTCTTTGGGCTCCCATTGTTTTTGTTTCAGCCAAAGAAAATTTTCAGATAAAAAAAATTTTAGACACAGCTTTAAAAATTAAACAAAGATTAAACAGGATTTTTGATCAAAAAGAATTAGATAAATTTTTAGAAGAAATGAAAAAAAAGTATTCATTTTTTATTGATCCTTCTGAACGCAAGCTTCATCCTAAAACCGTTAAGCAAAAATTTTTCTCAGTTTATAAATTTAGTCAAATAAGAGATAATCCTCCAAAATTTGCTTTGGTTATTCAGCAAAAAACGCCATTACCTCAAGCTTGTTTGAATATTTTAGAAAAAGAGTTGAGAAAAAAATTTGATTTTGAAGGAATACCTTTTACAATTGAACTTGAAAAACCAGAATAATAAAATGTACGGGGTTGAACCCTGTACTTTTTATTTTAATAATTTAACTTGATCAATTTTGCCGGACAATTTAGAATATTCATTATTAACGCGATCAATAGCCGATTTAGCATTTGTGATATGTGTCGTTAAAACTCCCAAATTTTCTCCAAACCTAATAGAATCTTTTTGAATCGCGTTTAATGTTTGAAGGATTATTTTACTCGCTTCTTCAATTCGTTTGCCTTCCATTCCAATCATTATTACTCTTAAAAAATAATAAAAACTATTTGGTGAAACAATTAAAACTTTTTTTTCTTGAGCAAAAGTATTTAAGTTTTCGTCGTTTCTAATGATTTCATAATAAATAGTTTCTGAAGGAATATACATTACCGCAAAATCAATTGTGCCTTCTTGAGGTAAAATATATTTTTTACTAATATCATTTATGTGTTTTTTTACATCTTTAATAAATTCTCGCGAAAAATTATTTTTTTCTTTTTCTGACTCTGTTTTAAACATTTTTTGAAAATTTTCCATTGGAAATTTAGAATCAATTGGAATTATTCCTTTATCGGTTTTA
The DNA here is from genome assembly GCA_002839745.1 of Candidatus Kuenenbacteria bacterium HGW-Kuenenbacteria-1. Lineage (NCBI taxonomy): Bacteria > Candidatus Kueneniibacteriota > Candidatus Kuenenbacteria bacterium HGW-Kuenenbacteria-1. The sequence continues at coordinate 142,820 of PGYQ01000001.1, read as the reverse complement.
ATAATCGCATCAACAATTTGACCTTCGCGAAATTTGTATTGTAATTCAAAATGCTTTTTAGAAAAAAATTGTTCTAATAAATCTCGCAAAACTTGTTCTCCAATATTTCCTCGTAATTTTGGCGAACGCAAAAAATCTTGTAAATCTTTCATTTGTCTTCCTACTTCTTGCATTTGTCCTAATTCTTTGTTTACTCCGTTAATAATTTTTGCCGCGTTATCCAGTCGTTGATTGATCGCTTCCGTGGTTTTGCTTAATTGTAAATGCATATTTGATTGCATATTTTGCATATTGGATTGCATGCCCTGAATATTTGATTGTATATTTGATTGTATGCCCTGAATATTTTGATTAAGTAAATTTATTGTTGGATCATTTTTTTGTTTTTCTGTTAATTCTTGAAATTTTTTATTTAATAAATAAAAAAACGCGCCAAATCCGGCGATTAATAAAACAGCAATTATTGCGATAAAAATCATCATTGAAATTTGCATAAAATAGGCAAAATTTGTAAGACAAATTTTGTAATAGTTAAAAGATTAGTGTCAGAAGTTGAACTCCCGACATTTTTTAATAATTTATTTTAAAATTATTTTATATGCCACGCTGGGAGTAGTAATTACAAGATCTAGTCCATATTCTCTATGTAGACGTTCTTGAACAATTTCTAAATGTAACATTCCTAAAAATCCGCAACGGAAACCAAATCCTAAAGCTTGAGAGACCTCTGGTTCATAAAATAAACTGGCATCAGTTAATTTGTATTTATCCAATGCTTCTCTAAATTTTGAATAATCACTCCCATCTTTACAAAATAAGCCAGCAAAAACCATTGATTTAGCTTCTTTATAGCCAGGCAAAGCCTCAATTTGTTTATTGTTCATTATTTGGTTTTTGGGATTTATAATTGTATCGCCAACTTTACAATTACCAATATCTTTTAATCCAGTAGCAATGTAGCCAATCTCGCCAGATTCTAATCTGTTTTTTGGAAAAAAATTAGGCTTAAAAACTCCTACTTCTAAAGCCTCTCCTTGTTTTTTAGTTCCCATAAATTCAATTTGATCTCCTTTTTCTATTTTTCCATCAACAATCCGAACATAAACAATCACTCCTTTATATTCATCATAAACCGAATCAAAAATTAAAGCTCTAAAAGGTTTATCTAAATTTATAGATGGTGTGGGGATATATTTAACTATTGAACACAAAAGTTGTTCGACACCTTCGCCTGTTTTTGCAGAAATAAAAAATGGCGAGCAACTAATATTTGACAATGATTCGCGATCTAATAATTGTTTTATTTCTTCAGCTGTTTTTTCTGGTTGAGCATTAGGTAGATCAATTTTATTTATTACTGGAATAATAAATAAATTTTGTTCTAAAGCTAAATGTAAATTAGCCAAAGTTTGTGCTTGAATTCCTTGAGTAGCGTCTACTAATAAAAGAACTCCTTCTACTGCGGCCAAAGATCTAGAAACTTCGTAACCAAAATCAACATGTCCTGGCGTGTCTATTAAATTTAATTTATAGTTTATAGATTGGAGATTGTAGTCAAGTTGAACTGGTTGAAGTTTAATAGTAATTCCTTTTTCTCTTTCTAAATCCATTTGATCTAAAAATTGAGAGTGCATTTTTAATTTATCTATAGTTTTTGTCAATTCTAAAAATCGATCGGCAAGAGTCGATTTTCCATGATCAATATGAGCGATGATACAAAAATTTCTAATATCCATAAAATTAGGTTTTAGAAAATAAAAGTGAAAAGTACAAATTCTTTAATTTAAAATTTATAATTTCTTTAACAGCATTGTCCAAAGTTGGTCTTGGTTTAAAAAAGAATTAAATTCAATTTGATTGTCTTTTTCTAAAAAATCAATAGGAAAATTTTGCCATACTAATTGCCAATTTATTGGTAAATTAATGGAATATTTCCAAACATCATCTTTGCTTCCTGATTGTTTTTGAATTAAAAGCTGATAAGGCAATGTTTCATCAATTAAATTAAAATTTTTTGCTATTTTTTTATAAAATTGTTGGAAAAATTTTGGCGAATTTAAATTTGTTTTTAAATCTTCAAATTTAAAAGGTAATTTATATTTAAATGTAATTGTTGCAGACTTTCCTGATTCAACTTCAATCCAATTACCAAAAACTGTTTTATCAAATTCTTGATTAATTCTTGTTTCAGTGGCTTCATCAATTAACATTTGTTTTTGAATTTTTAATAAATCTTTATCTATTAAAGTTTCTTCTGAAGAAATTTTAAACTCAGACGTTAAAAGTTTTTTAAATCCTTTTATTTCAAGAAAAGTACTTCCTTTTGGAACATAAATTCTTACATAATTAAGATTTTTAGCAAAATCATCGCTTTCGAGATATGTTCTAGTAATTTTTACTGTATTAATAATTACGCCATCGTCTAAAATTTGTGTTTGCAAATTAACTGATTGTTTAATATTTTTATCCGATCCTCCATTAATATTAGCATTAACAATAGCTAAATAATCCCCATTATTTATTGATTTTATTTCTCCGCTCCAATTATTTTTTGAAATATCTTTTTGTAAATCAAAATTATCAAAATAAAACATTATATCTTTTTTAGATAAAGATTCATTTAAAACCCCAAGAGTTTTTAAAAATTGTTCTGGATTATTTTGAGAAGACAAAATTTTATTTAACAATTCAGGAATAAAATCAGAAATAGAAGATTGCGAAGTTTTAGTTGGTCCGTAAATTTCTAAAATTTTAGAAATTAAATTTGCGTTTAAACTAATTACTCCATCAATTTTTTTATTAAAGTTTTCTAATTTTTGATAAAACGAAATAATTTTTTGAGCAGAAGTAGGGAAATCAAGAAACCAATTAGCGTCTTGGGCTTGCCAAGAAGAATTAATAAGACGCAAAGGATATGGCGGTTGAATTAAATTATTTTGTTGTTCAAGAAACGCAAGATCTTGTGTTTCTACTTTTTTAATTATACCTTGATTAACATCAACCAAAATAAAAGCTTCTATAGATCCGCCAGTAGGGCGTATTTTATCATCATTTTGAAAAATAATTAAATAGCGTTGTTTTTTTTCGTGTCCAAGTATTTTTAATAATATTTTTGAATAATCTAAAAATTCTTGAATATTATTTTCTAATTTTGATAAATAAATTTTTACTTGATTAAATTCATTTCTGTTTTGTTTGGGAATTGTTTCAAATTTAACTTGAGTTAAATAATAATTAGCAATTTGAATTTTAGGCAAAGCTATTAATAAATTATTTTGAAAATCAGTTATTTGTTCACAAGGAGTTCCTTTTTTTATTCCTTCTTTATTTAAGGCGGAAATTAAATATTTTTCAGATTCTGATAAATATTTTTCAGCTTTAAATAAAGCGCGATTTTTTGAATTAGCAGGTAATAATTTAATTATCTGGTTTAATTGTTGTTGATTTAAAATAAAATTAGATAAACCAATTTCATTGGTTAATTCTACAATATTTTTTTTAGTTTCTTTTATAGGGTTTTGAGATTTTTGTTTTAAAAATAAAAAATAAAGCGAAAAAACAAAAATAAAAGCAATTAAAATAAAAATTAAAAGAGGTTTTATTTTATTAAATAATTTTTGTTCTGTAAAAATTACTTTGTATTTAATAGGGTTTACATTGTTAAATTTTCTTTGCAAATCCTTAAAAGGATTTATTTTTAATTTTTTAAAAGAAATATGTGAAATTTGTTGGAAAAATAAAGGAATATTAAAAATTTTTTTTATTAGAAATATTAAATTTTGTACAAAAGAGTGATGTTTGTTTATTTTTTTTATGATTGTTTTTTGAGATTCTATTTTTTTTAATGGAATACTTTTTAAAGGCAGTTCTTTTTTAAATGGAATATTTAAATGTTTTTTGTTTGTAGTTTTTTTATATATTATTATAATAAAAGAAAGACATTGATTTTCAATAAAGGCAAGTTTTGTTAAAAAAACATTGAATAAATGTTTTATGTTTATTAATTTAATTATTAAAGGAAATTTAAATAAGAGAGTTTTAAAGGAGATAAAAAATTTTTGTGTATAAAAAAATAATGCTTTTTTAGATTCAGAAAATTCATATTTTATTTTTTTTAAGGATATTAAATTTTGTAAAAAAATTTTTATCTTATGAATTATTTTTTGTGAATATATAATATATTTTAAAAAAGAAAAAATATTTTTTTTCTTTTTTAAAATTTTAAGATTAACTAAATGAAGCTGTTTTTTATCTAAAGTTTCGTTTTCTTTTTCTTTTATTTTTCTAATTTTCAATTTCATATTATAAAAATTTTAAATTTTTTAATTCTGTTTGCCATAATTCTAATTTTTCTTTTTCTTGTTTAATAATTTGTTTTGGCGCTTTTTTAATAAATTCTTGATTACTTAATTTATTCTTAACTGTTTTTATTATTTTTTCTAAATTATTAATTTCTTTTTCTTTTCTTGCTTTTTCTTTTTCAACATCTATTTCTGCTAATAAATAAATTTCAATCTCATCAACAGAAATATAAATTGCCTGAGATATTTTTTCTCCTTTATCTTTAACTTCTATTTCATTTATATTTGTTCGCAAACTTTTAATTAAATGAATTTGATTTTTTATTAACTCAATTTTTTTGTTAGCATAAATTATTACTTTAATTTTTTGAGAAGGTTCAATTTTATTTTCAGATCGCACATTACGAATAGCAATAATAATATTTTTAATTATTTCAAAATCATTTCCTATATTATTTTTTTTTACAACAAATTGGGTTGGCCATTTTTCTATCATTAAAAATTTTCGCTCGCTTAATTCTTGCCAAATAACTTCAGTAATAAAAGGAATAAATGGATGCCAAAGTTTTAATAAATTTTCTAAAATATAAAATAATATTTCATTTTTTTCTTCATTTTTTTCAAACTTACTTATTTCTAAATACCAATCAGCAAAATCATTCCAAGTAAATTCTTTTAATTTTTCACCAGCTTGTGAAAAATTATAATTATTTAAATCATCGTCAACTTTTTTTATTAAATTATTAAATTTATTCAAAATCCAAACATCAGCCAAAGTTAAACATTCTTTTTCGATTTTTATTTCTAATTTTTCAACTTTCAACTTTATAGATTTTTGACTTATTATAAACCTTGAAATATTCCACAACTTATTAATAAAATTTCTAAATCCTTCAATTTTTTCTTCGCTTAATCGCGCGTCATTGCCAGGGGTATTTCCAATTAACATTGATAAACGAACAGCATCAGCGCCAAATTTTTCAATCATATCAATTGGATCAATTCCATTACCTTTTGATTTGCTCATTTTTTTCCCATTTTTATCTAAAATCATTCCATGCAAATAAACATTTTCAAAAGGAATTTCTTGAATAGCAAATAAAGACATCATAATCATCCGCGAAACCCAAAGCGTTAAAATTTCATATCCAGTTTCCAAAACTTGCGTTGAATGAAATTTCGCTAAATCTCCTGATTTTTTATTTTTTTTAAAAGTATCAGGCCATCCTAATGTTGAAAAAGTCCACATGCCAGAAGAAAACCAAGTGTCCAAAGTATCTGGATCTTGAGTCCAATTATCTTCTTTTGGTTTTTCAATACCAACATAAATTTCATCATTATCTTTAAACTTACTTTTATACCAAACAGGAATCTGATGTCCAAACCAAATTTGTCTTGAAATGCACCAATCATGCAAATTTTCCATCCAATCTAAATATCTTTTTTCAAACCTTTCAGGAATAAATTTTATTTCTTTATTTTTTGCAACTTCAATTGCTTTTTCTTTTAATGATTTATTTCCTAATCTTTCTAATTTTTTATTTACATTAACAAACCATTGTTTTGATGGCAATGGTTCAATTGGTGTGTTGCAACGATAACAAATTGATAAATTATTATTTATTTCTTCTTCTTTTTCTAATAAATTTTGCTGTTTTAATTTTTCAACAATCATTTCTCGCGCTTCTAAAACATTTTTATTTGAAAATTCATTAAATCCCTGTCTGATTTTTCCATTTTCATCTATTACTTTAATTATTTCTAAATTATTTTTTTCAGCCATTTGCCAATCAACTGCAGAGTGAGCTGGTGTTACACCTAGAGCTCCTGTTCCAAATTCCATTTCAACATTATAATCTGCAATAATTTTTAATTTTAAAATAACACCTAAAAAATCTATTTCATAAATTTTTCCAATATATTTTTTATATCTGTCATCTTTTGGATTAACTGCAACTGCTGTATCTCCTAATTTTGTTTCTGGCCGAGTAGTTGCAATTGTAAAAGGAAAATCTTTACTATATTTGAAAAAATATAATTTTGTTTTTTGTTCTTTATATTCAACTTCATCATCAGCTAAAGTAGAATGGCATCTAGGACACCAATTTACAATTCTTTCTCCTTTATAAATTACACCTGCTTCATACATATCAACAAACATTTTTGTAACTGCTTTTTCTCTTTGTTTATCAAAAGTAAAAGCTTCGCGCGACCAATCTAAAGAAGCACCCATTTTTCTCATTTGTTTTAAAATTGTTGATTGCGTTTCTTTTAAAAATATCCAAATTTCTTCAAGAAGTTTTTCTCTACCTAAATCATGACGAGTCAAACCTTGTTCTTTAAATATTTTTTTCTCAACAGCATTTTGCGTTGCAATTGCAGCATGATCGGTTCCAGGCAACCATAATGTTTGATCGCCTTTCATTCTATGATAACGAATCATTAAATCTTCAATTGCCAACATCGCAGAATGTCCTAAATGTAATTTTGCTGTTATATTTGGCGGTGGTAAAATAATTGTATAAGTTGGCGCGTTTTTATCCGCTATTCCATCTTTAACACATTTATCTGGATTAAAATAACCGCTATTTTCCCATTTCTGGTAAATTTTATCTTCGTAATTTTGTGGTTCGTAAGTTTTGTTCATAAGAAAAATTAGATTAATTTTGTGTTTTTGTTATTTTTATTTCGGACTTTTCCTAATATATATCTAAATGCACTAAACGAATAATCGTTTTCAGTAAATCCAAGTTTTTCTTGAATTTTTTTATAAAAATACGAACTTTTTTGGCTTAATTCTTTAGCAGATAAAGAAATAAGTTCTTTTTTTACGTCTTCCCAATATAATTTTATTTCTTTTTCTACTCTTACATTACTTAATATGCTTTCAAATGTTTTAAGCGGATATCTTTCACTAGTAACTTTAAATTTTTCTATAACTTTTTGATGAAGTAAAAGATTACTTTTTTTTAATTCTTTATTAGGAAGAGATTCAAGATATTCTTTTACTTGATCACAAAATAATTTTATTCCTTTTTCTATTCTTATTTCCGTCAATAATGATTGAAATGCGCCAAAAGAATAACCTGCGCTTTTTAAATCAATTTTTTCCCCATGAAATTCAGCTTCTTTATAAAGTTGAGAGCCACTTTTCATTAATTCTCCATCATTAAGAGATCTAAGATATTCTTTTACTCTTTCAGAAATTTTTTCTAATTTTTCTTCTTTTTTTATTATTTCTAAAATTTCTTTTTGATCTATTTTTTGATCTATTTGTTTAGTTAAAATATTTAAAATATCATTTTCCCATTTTTCCTTATTAGACCAAATAATTAAACTTACCAATTCTATTCCTTTTAATGCTTTTAATTCATCTTTAGTCATTGAATAATAAAATTTTAATGCCTCTTTATTATTTTCATAATAAGTTTTTGGATTTATTGGATCAAAAGATTCTGGATTTTCTATTTTATGAATTATAAAAGTGGCATTTCTTTCTTCGTTGCAAACTAAAATCATTTTTTTAAAAAATGGGATAACAAACATTTCATAACCTTCTTTTCTCATCATTTCTTTTTCTACTTCCCCCTTTATGCGTAAATATGGTTTATTATTTTTTTCTAATAGTTTAGTTAACATTTCTATTTTATTTCCACTTTTAGTTTTAATTTTTTCTTGGTTATAATTGTTCTTTTGTTCTTTTCTTGGCATTAAGTTTTTATTAGCTGGAATTAAAATATCATTTATTTCAATAACATTTAAAGGTGGTTCCTCTTTTATTTTAGACGTTTCTATTGGCGTTGGCGCGGATTTTTTTTTGGTAAATTTATTAGGAATCAAAAAATCTACCAGCTCATCAATACTTAAATTTTCATTTGATTTTTCTATTTTAAATTCTGAAAATAAAAAATCTTTAGCCTCTTTATTTATTGAACCTTTTTCCATTTCTTTTTTTAGTTTTTGACGATATTTTTCTTTTTCTTCTAGATTTTTTTCTTCTTGACCTTCTATAATAATTGAAAAAATATTATGAGTTTTTTGGTTTTCTTGAGAGTCACGTAAAATATATGATTCTTTTCTGAACATAAAAATAAGTCTAAGTTAAATTATATAAAGATTAACAAAAAATAATCTAAAAATCAATAATTGGGTTTTTAATATTTAAATTTTGGTTTTTAATATTATACACACCCTTGTTTTAATTCTAAAATACTATAAACTATAAATAATTTTATTATAATAATTAATTTTTATGAATACAAAAAAAAGAATTCTTATTGTAGAAGATGAAATAGCATTATTAAGTATTCTTCATAAAAAACTAGAATCTGAAGAATTCACAGTATTTGATGCAAAAAATGGCGAGCAAGGGTTTGAAATTGCTTTGCAAGAAAAACCCGATTTAATTTTATTAGACATTGTAATGCCTGTAATGGATGGCATCACAATGCTAAAAAAATTAAGAACAGAAAGTGAATGGGGAAAAAATGCAAAGGTAATTATGTTGACAAATTTAAGTGATAGTGAAAAAGTGGCTGAAGCAATGTTATTTGGATTCCATAGTTATCTTGTAAAATCAGATTGGAAAATTAACGATGTTGTTCAAAAAGTAAAAGAAAAATTGGAATTATAAAATGTAATTTTATATAGAAGCACCCTTATTTGTCTTTAAATTAGAAATTTAAGATTTTAGATTTATGATTTAAACCTAAGCTAACAGTTAAAACCTGATGGCTAACTTTTATGCCAAAAAGAATTCTTATTATAGAAGATGAAAAATCAATCGCAAATGCATTAAAATTTAAACTTAAGTTTGAAGGTTTTGATGTAATTAATGCACAAAATGGAAAAGAGGCTATTTTGTTTCTTGAAAAAGAAACAGTAGATTTTATTTTACTTGATTTAATTATGCCAAAAATGGATGGATTTCAAGTATTAGAAAAATTAAAGGAAATAAAAATTAAAATACCAGTGGCTGTATTGACTAATTTGGGTCAGTTAGATGATGAAAAACGTGCAATAGAATTAGGCGCGATAGCTTTTTTTGTTAAATCTGACAAACCCATCGCTGAAATTGTTGAATGGGTAAAAGAAAAATTAAAATAAGGCTCTAGGGCACGGTTGGGATGTTCTAACCAAAAGATTTGGGTAGGTTGGAGCTTCTGCTCCAACCAAAAAAAAGATGAGAGCAGAGGCTCTCATCTACCCCATAAATTTATTAATTTTTAATAAAATTATTTATAAATAATAACACATTTTATATTTTTTTTAGAACATCCCAACCGTGGGGGGTCGGGATGACAGAAAGAGAATAAATATTTACTTTCCAATGCAATAAATTAAAAAAGAAAATATCATATAAAATAAAAGTGATAGGAGTTCAATTTTAATCACTTAAATAAAAACCTATTGACAAAATAGTATTACTAAAGTTATAGTGTACTTATACTTTGGTAATATATAAATATATGATATATCAGCGAAAAATTTATAAAAACATTAAAAAATATTTTAAAGCAAAACAAGTAATTGTTATTACTGGAATGAGAAGGGTTGGAAAAACCACTATTTTAAAACAAATTCTTTCTGAAATAAAGTCCGAAAATAAGATCTATTTTGATTTAGAAAAATTATCAGATAGAAATGTTTTTGATCAAGAAAATTATGATAATATTTTACTTGATCTTGAAGGAAAAGGAATAAATATACGAAAGAAAATTTATTTAGCTATTGATGAAATCCAATTTCTACCTAATATTACAAGTGTTATAAAATATCTTTATGATCATTATAATATAAAATTTTTTGTAACTGGTTCAAGTTCTTATTATCTTAAAAATTTTTTTACTCAATCACTTGCAGGAAGAAAAATTGTATTTGAATTATTTCCATTGGATTTTGGCGAGTTTTTAAATTTTAAAGAAGTTTATTATAAAGAAAAAAATATTTTTGAGAAAATGTTTTCTGAATTTGAATATGAAAGATTAAGATTTTATTATGAAGAATTTATTAATTTTGGCGGATTTCCAGAAGTAGTATTAGTAAAAAAAGATGAACTTAAAAAAGAGATATTAAATGATATTATTAGCTCTTATGTAAATATTGATATAAAAACACTTTCTGATTTTCGCAAAGACAAAGAGATTTATAATTTAATAAAAATGTTGGCATCTAGAATTGGTACTCGTCTTGATTATAATAAACTGGCTAGCCTAAGCGGTTTATCGCGTCATACAGTTGAAGAATATATAGATTTTTTTGAAAAAACTTATTTAATTCATAGAATATCTGTTCATACTCATAGTATAGATCGCGAAATAGTAAAAGCTCAGAAAATTTATTTTTGCGATAATGGATTAGTAAATATTTTAGCGGAAAATAGTAGTGGATCAAAATTTGAAAATGCATTTTTTAATCAAATTCGTCATAAAGGAGAGGTTCGTTATTATGCTTTAAAAGATGGAAATGAAATTGATTTTATTTTAAATAAAAAAATAGCATTAGAAATTAAAGAATCACCAACTAAAATTGATCAAAACAATTTAGAAAGATTATCAAAAATAGCAGGTATAAAAAAAGATTATTTGATCGGAAGAAAAAATGTTCCTAAATTTAAGGGTTATATTTGGGGAGGAGATATAAAATAAAAATTTAATCTTTTTTAAAATTAAAAATTAATAAAAATTCCCAAATTGATATTTAGGGTACATTGGTTTCATACCAATATTAACCCTTAACAGCTAACATTTATTATGAATGACACAATATTAAAACAAATTCTTTTGCAAGGAAATTATATTACTAAGAAAGATATTCAAAAAGCTGAAGAGTATGCTAAAACGCATCATACTTTAATGACTGAATATCTTTTTTTAGAAGGATTGATCACAAAAGATCTTTTGGGACAAGCGATTGCTGAGTCATTTAATATTTCTTATTCGGATCTTAATTCAAATTTACCCTCAAAAGAACAGATATTAAAAATACCTAAAAAAATTGCAACATTGATTCGCGCGGTTGTTTTTTTTGAAACAGAAAATGAAATTATTATTGCCACGGATAATCCACAAAATCCTCAATTACTTTTAGAATTGAAGTTATTATTTGATAAACAAAAAATTAAAATTACTTATTCTCTTTCTGAAGATATTGACTCTTGTTTTGTTCATTATCAAAAATCACTTGAAACACGTTTTTCTAAAATTTTTGAAAAACAAGACCGCGTTGCTCCTAAATTATTGGAAGAAATTTTTGAAGACGCACTTGTTTATAATGCGTCTGATATTCATTTTGAACCTCAAAAAAATAAAATTGTTATTCGATTTCGTATTGATGGCGTGCTTCAAGAAGCAGGTTGTATTCCAAAAGAATTTTATGAAAATATTTTAAACAGAATTAAAGTTCAAAGCAGTTTGCGGATTGATGAGCATTTTTCCGCTCAAGATGGCTCTTTGCGATATGAAAGGAATAACACAGCAGTGGATATGCGCGTTTCAATTGTGCCAACAATTGAAGGAGAAAAAGTAGTATTGCGTGTTTTAGCGGCATATGTGCAAGGATTTACTTTAGGTGATTTGGGTCTTTCTTTGCCACATCAAAAATTATTAAAAACATCAACCGAAAAACCATTTGGTATGATTCTTGTTGTAGGACCAACAGGTAGTGGAAAAACAACAACATTGTATGCGTTAATAAAATTAATAAATAATCCGGATGTAAATATTACAACTATTGAAGATCCAATTGAATATAAAATTCAAGGCATAAATCAAATTCAAGTTAATACGCAAACCAGTTTAACATTTTCTAAAGGTTTGCGATCAATTGTTCGTCAAGATCCGGATATTATTTTAGTGGGCGAAATAAGAGACAATGAAACAGCAGAAATTTCAGTTAATGCGGCTTTGACTGGGCATTTATTGTATTCTACTTTTCATTCCAATGATGCGGCAACCGCTATTCCGCGTATTTTAGATATGGGCGCTGAACCATTTTTATTGGCTTCTACATTAAATGTAGTGATTGCTCAAAGATTGGTTAGAAAAATTTGTGATCATTGCCGTTGCAGTGTAATAAAAAAAGTTAGCGAACTTAATATTTCGCAATTTAAATCTATAACTCGTTTTTTTTCTGAAGAATCTATTACGCTTTATCAAGGTAAAGGATGTGAAACTTGTAATCATACAGGATATAAAGGTAGAACCGCAATTTTTGAATTTATTCAAATTACTTCAGAGATGCAAAATCTTATTTTAAAATCGCCGTCAACGCAAGAAATATGGAAATTAGCGCGTAAACAAGGTTCGCAATCGCTTTTTGAAGATGGTATAGAAAAAGTTAAAACAGGCATTACAACAATTGAAGAATTATTAAGAGTCGCAGAACCGCCGTGCGAAGCGCACGACAATTAATAGGTAAAATTAAAATGAAAAATTTTCCTTTTTCTCCACTAGCTAGCGGATTTAAATAATAAAAAAGGGATTCCTCCGCTTGGAAGCCTCGGTCGGGATGACAATAAATTTTAAGATTTTTGCCAAAGTTTAGAAATTATTTATTTTTGATATTTACATTTTACATTTTTATATGCTATCAACTTTTTTCCTCAATAAAGAACGAGATTTTTTTGTTGAAAATTTAAGCATATTAGTTGCTTCGGGTATGCCGATTTTAAGTGCAATAGATTCTATTTCTAAAGAATTGCGTTCATCTCGCATAAAAAAAATTTTAGTTTTTATTCGCGCAGATATTGAATCTGGTTCACCAATTTGGAAAGCGCTTCAAAAAACGAATTTATTTGCTGATTACGCTATTTCGTTGATTCGTTTGGGTGAGAAATCTGGAAAACTAATTGAAAATTTAAAAATAGTCTCTTATGAACAAGAAAAAAATCGCGCATTAAAATCAAAACTTAGTTCGGCAATGATGTATCCGATATTTGTATTATCATTGACAGTGATTATTGGAATCGGTATTGCTTGGTTTATTTTACCAAAATTAACATCAGTATTTACTCAACTTAAAATAGAACTACCATTAATTACTAAAATTTTAATTAGTTTTGGAGATTTTTTAGGTCATTATGGACAATATGCGATACCAATGATAGTTGTAATCATTGGTGTTTTATTTTATTTTATTTTTTCTTTTTCTAAAACAAAAGTTATTGGTCAATATTTTTTATTTTCTTTGCCCGGCGTTAAACAATTAATTAAAGAAGTGGAATTAACGCGTTTTGGCTATCTTTTAGGTACATTACTTTCTGCTGGTTTACCAATTATTCAAGCACTGGACTCGCTGATTAGCGCCACAGAAATTTTGCAATATAAAAATTTTTACATTCATTTACGCGATTCAATTGCCGAAGGCAATTCATTTCAAAAAAGTTTTGTTTCTTTTAAAAATATTAATCGTTTAATTCCCGCATCTATTCAGCAACTGATAATTATTGGGGAGCAATCAGCTACACTTTCTATTGTGTTATTAAAAATTGGTCAGACATTTGAAGCCAAAACAGATAATACAACAAAAAATTTAAGTGTTCTTTTAGAGCCAATATTGCTGGTAATTGTATGGTTGGGTGTTGTTGCGGTAGCAATGGCAATCATTTTACCGATTTATAGTTTAATCGGAGGATTTAAAGCTAGTTAATTAACTTCTTAGCTTTCTAATAAAAATGTAAAATGTAAATATCAAATATTTTTATGTTTTTTAATTTCCTAACAGCTAAAAGCTATCAGCTAAAAACTTCTCAAGGTTTTACCTTGTTAGAAGCAATGCTTTCTGTCGCGTTAATCACAATTATTGCTGGAATTTCCTTTCCAATTTCTCAGTCATTTCAAAATAAAAATAATCTTGATGTTGCGACAAATGAAATTGTTCAAACATTGCGTCGCGCACAAGTTTTATCACAAGCAATTAATGGTGATATTTCATGGGGTATGCATATTACAATAGGAAATATCACTTTATTTAAAGGCGAAAGTTATGCTATACGAGATATTGCTTTTGATGAAGTGTTTGAAATACCAACAAATATTATTCAATCAGGACTTTCTGAAATAGTTTTTGCAAAATTTACTGGCTTTCCACAAACCACAGGAATAATTACTTTGACTAATAATAATGAAGCGCGGAATATTATTATTAATAATAAAGGATTAATTCAATATTAAATATAAAAAAAATTAGCAAAACTTTCATTCCTTTGATGGCCATCAAAGGAATGAAAATTTTTTAAATTGCTGATTTTTTGTTTTTTTGTTATAATTTAATTATAATAATTTAATTTAATTTTAATTGTTTAATTTAATTAATTATGGAAATTAGAAATATTGCAATTATTGCTCATGTAGATCATGGCAAAACAAGTTTAACAGATGCTTTAATGCGTCAAACCGGTATGGTTACTGATGATACAGCGAGCATGGATTCTAATGCCTTAGAACAAGAACGGGGTATTACAATTTATTCTAAAAATACCTCGGTTTTTTATAAGGGAACTAAAATTAATATTGTTGATACTCCTGGTCACGCGGATTTTGGTTCAGAAGTAGAGCGTGTTTTACGTTCCATTGATTCTGTGCTTTTACTGGTTGATGCGCAAGAAGGTCCAATGCCTCAAACTAAATTTGTTTTAAAAAAGGCATTACAATTAGGATTAAAACCAATTGTAGTGATTAATAAAATTGATAAATTAGCTGCTCGACCAGAATGGGCTCATGAAAAAGTTTTAGAACTTTTTATGGATTTAGGCGCTAACGACGAACAATTGGATTTTTTTACTATTTACGCGATTGCCAAACAAGGTATTGCAAAAATAAAATTAGATGACGATTCTAAAGATCTTACTCCACTTTTAGATACAATTTTAGAAAAAGTTTTATCCACAAAAGTTGATGAAAATTTATCATTTGCTTTTCAGCCATGCAATCTTGCTTATGATAATTATTTGGGTCGTTTAGGCATTGGTCGCGTTTATCAAGGTTCAGCAAAAGTAGGGGATAAGGTTTTTATTAAAAAACAATCTGGAGAAATTATTTCCGGAAATATTACCAAGGCTTTCACTTTTGAAGGTGTGGAAAGAAAAGAAGTTTTAGAAATTAAAGGCGGAGATATTGTTATGATTGCCGGATTACCAAACATTTATATTGGTGACACAATTTGTAGTAATTTGAATCAAGCACTTTTACCAGCTATTAGAATAGATGAGCCGACAATTTCTTTAAATTTTTTAGTTAATAATTCGCCTTTTGCGGGAAAGGAAGGAAAATTTGTTACTAGTCGCCAAATTAAAGAACGATTAGAAAAAGAATTAGAGGTTAATGTGGGACTAAAAATAGATTTTTCTCCTATTGAACATTATAAAATTTTTGGTCGTGGTGAATTACATATTGCTATTTTATTAGAAAATATGCGACGCGAGGGATTTGAACTTCAAGTTTCTCAACCGCAGGTAATTTTTAAAGAAATTGATGGTAAAAAAAATGAACCATTTGAAAGAATTACCATCGATGTTCCGCAAGAATTTGTTGGTATTATTATAGAAAAAATTTCAAAAAGAAAAGGGCAAATGATTGAAATGAATCCAGAACAAAATCATATCCGATTAATTTTTGAAATGCCAACTCGTGGATTTCTGGGTTATCGAGGTGAATTTATTGTTGACACAAAAGGAGAGGGAATTTTGTGTAGCGAATTAATAGATTTTAAACCTTATGCTGGTGAAATTGAAAAACACAATTTGGGTTCTATGATTTCTGGAGAAACAGGAAAGACATTGGCGTTTTCTTTGGCTAATCTTCAAGATCGTGGCGCTTTATATATAAATCCAAATGTAGAAGTTTATGAGGGCGAAGTAATTGGCAATACTGCCAAAGGTTATAATATGGTTGTTAATCCAACCAAAGGAAAACAATTGAGTAATATGCGATCTTCAGGCGCTGACATTGCTATTCAATTAATTACGCCAATAGACTTAACTTTGGAACGTGGTTTGGAAATTATCGCTGAAGATGAATATTTGGAAATTACACCAAAAAATATTCGTTTGCGTAAACAAAATTTAAAAGCAAAAAGATAAATTAACTTTTATTTTTAACTTATTATTTTATGTCTAAAAAAATCGATTATCAAAAATTAGAAAAACAACTTAAATTAGAAAAAAAAAGT
Organism: Candidatus Kuenenbacteria bacterium HGW-Kuenenbacteria-1; assembly: GCA_002839745.1. Classification (NCBI taxonomy): domain Bacteria; phylum Candidatus Kueneniibacteriota; species Candidatus Kuenenbacteria bacterium HGW-Kuenenbacteria-1. The sequence continues at coordinate 126,351 of PGYQ01000001.1, read as the reverse complement.
TGTTGGGAAGTTTGGGATGATAAAATTAAAAAAAATGCTTTTGATTTTGCTGAAGGTTATAAAAATTTTGTAAGTGAAGCTAAAACAGAAAGAGAAGCAGTTGAAGAAGGAATTAAATTAGCTAAAGAAAACGGTTTTAAAAATATTAAAGAAATAAAATCTCTTTCTGTTGGTGATAAAGTTTATGCAGTTAATCGTGATAAAAGTTTATTTTTAGCTAAAATTGGAAAAAAAGGATTAGAAAAAGGAATGAAAATAATTATGTCGCATATTGATTCTCCTCATTTAGATTTTAAAGTAAATCCACTTTATGAAGAAGAAAATTTAGTTTTTGCAAAAACTCATTATTATGGAGGAATTAAAAAATATCAATGGCCAACTGTTTCATTAGCTTTGTATGGAGTTGTTTATTTAGAAAATGGAAAAAAAGTAAATATTAAAATTGGAGAAAAAATTGATGAACCGATTTTTATGATTACAGATTTATTACCGCATCTTGATCGAAATGTTAGTGGAGGGAAATCTGAATTTCATGAAATTAAAGGAGAAGAATTAAATTTATTATTAGGGTCATTGCCTGTTAATGATAAAAAAGTTAAAGAAAAAGTTAAATTAGCAATATTAGAATATCTTTTTAATAAATATGGAATTAAAGAAGAGGATTTTGTTAGCGCAGAAATACAAGCTGTGCCAAGTGAAAAAGCAAGAGATTTGGGTTTTGATAGAAGTTTAATTTCAGCTTATGGACATGATGATAAGGTGTGCGCTTATTCATCTTTAATGAGTTTTTTAGATGCGAAAATAGTTGATCAAACGCAAATTTGTATTTTAATTGATAGAGAAGAAATAGGATCAGATGGAAATACTGGCTCTCAATCATTGTTTATTGAAAATTTTTTGTTGAATATTTTAAAATTAAATAAAAGTAAAAGTAGTTTAGAAGAAATTTATAATTCTTATTCTTTAAGTCAAGCAATTTCAGCTGATGTGACAGTGGCGCTAGATCCTGATTATAAAAATTTTGTTGAATTAAAAAATGTTTGTAAAATGGGATTTGGATTAGCTATAGAAAAACATACTGGTCATGGTGGTAAATATTCTACTTCTGAAGCATCGGCTGAGTTTTTGCAAAAATTGAAAAATATATTTAAACAAGATAAAAATATTGTTTATCAGTTTTCTGGTGGATTAGGTGGTAAAGTTGATCAGAGTGGTGGAGGAACAATCGCTAAATATTTAGCTAATCGTAATATTGATGTTGTTGATATTGGAGTAGCATTATTTAATATGCACGCTCCATTAGAAATTGTTTCCAAAGCTGATATTTATTGTGCTTATTTAGGTTATAAAGCCTTTTTAATTTCCTAAATATAGGACTCAACCCCTGTATATTTCTATTAAAATTATTTTATGCGGAATTTATTTATTTTAAGAAAAATTAAATTATTCTTTATGATGCATTGGTTAAAAATGCTCATAGGTTTTATATTAATTATTTTGATTACTTTGGCTATTTGGGGATTGCTTTCTTTGGAATCTTTTTATCGCAAAATGACTTTGGCAAGTATGCCGATTAATTTATTATTGGCTGGCGTTAATGCGGTAATTTTTGTTTTTCTTTATCAATTAATTCTTCAAGGTGGATTTTCTAAAATGCCTTCAAATAAAATTAAAGGTGAAAAAATTGATATTAAATGGGATGATGTGATTGGAATGGATGAATCAAAACAAGAAGCATGGGAGGTTGTTCAATTAATTAGAGATAGAAAATTATTAATAAAAATTGGTGGAAAAGTAATCAGGGGACTTTTAATGGTAGGCCCTCCGGGTTGCGGAAAAACCTATTTAGCTAAAGCGATTGCCACAGAAGCAAAGGTGCCATTTATTTCAGTTTCAGGCAGTGAATTTACAGAGGTTTTTGTGGGCGTGGGCGCAGCCAGAGTAAGAAAACTTTTTAAACGAGCACGATTATTAGCTTATGGTCATGGAGCCTGTATTATTTTTATTGATGAATTAGACGCAATTGGTCGTCAACGATCTTTTAGTTTTATGGGAGGCCAAGAAACAAATGCGACTCAAAATCAATTATTAGTTGAAATGGATGGCTTAAAAGAAAAAAATGTCGATGTAATTGTAATTGGCGCGACAAATGCGGCGGATGGAGTATTGGATCCAGCATTATTAAGACCTGGACGTTTTGATCGAAAACTTTATATTGATCGTCCAGATCTTGTTGGTCGAGAAAAAATTTTTAAATATTATCTTGGTAAAATTAAATACGATTCTTCTTCTATTAATATTTCTCGTTTGGCAAAAAAAACAGTTCATAAATCTCCAGCTGATATTGAAAATATTGTTAAAGAATCGGCATTAATTGCTACTCGAGAAGCAAGAAAAGAAATTAAATATGAAGATATTACCGAAGCAATTGAACGAATTGATATTGGGATTAAACATCGAAGAAAAATAACTCCTAAAGAAAGAGAGATGATTGCTTTTCATGAAGCCGGACATTTAATAACAATGTATTTTTTACATCCAACCAATGATGTTTTTAAAGCTTCGATTATTTCAAGAAAAGAATCTTTGGGTGTTGTTTATTCACAACCTAGAGAAGAACTTTTTACTTCCAGCAAAGATAAAATTTTGGCTGATATTAAGGTTTTTTTGGCTGGATATGTGTCGGAAAAATTAAAATATGGAATTACTTCTGATGGAGTGGCTAGTGATTTTAAGGGAGCAATGATTATTGCTCATGATATGGTTTGGAAATTTGGTATGGGACAAAATGGTTTTATTGGCGACTATTCAGTAATTCCAGAGGCTCAACTTTCTGAAAGTATTAAAGAAAAATTAAATAACGAGACTCAAGAAATATTTTTTTCTTGCGCAAAAAATGTAGAAGAATTATTAAAAAAAGAATGGAAAATAGTTGAACGATTTGCTAATGAATTATTAAAAAAAGAAGAGTTAGAATACGATGAGATTGAAGAAATTTTTAAAGAATATGGAGTAAAAAAATATTAAAAATATAGGGTTTAACCCATGTTGTTTTATAAAAAATATGAGTAAACAAGAAATTAAACAAAGGATTGAAAATTTAAAAAAAGAAATAAATTATCATCGTTATCTTTATCATGTTTTAGATCAACAAGAAATTTCTGATGCTGCCTTGGATTCTTTAAAGCATGAACTTGAAAAATTAGAACAAGAAAATCCAGAATTTATTACTTTTGATTCGCCCACTCAAAGAATGGGCGGACAACCATTAGGAAAATTTAAAAAATTAAAACATAAAATTAGACAATGGTCTTTTAATGATGCTTTTGATTCTCAAGAAATTTTTGATTGGGAAATAAGAAATAAAAAATTTTTAGAAAAACAAGAACGAAATAATTTTATAGATTATCTTTGCGAGTTAAAAATAGACGGGTTGCATGTCATTTTAACTTATAAAAAAGGAATTTTTGTTGCTGGTGCAACACGAGGAGACGGTAAAGTAGGGGAGGATGTTACTCAAAATTTAAAAACTATTGAAAGTATTCCTTTAAAATTGGAAGAGCCAATAAATATAATGGTTGAAGGTGAAATTTGGATGAGCAAAAAAGTTTTTCAAGAATTGAATAAAAAAAGAAAAGAAAAAGCAGAGCCAGAATTTGCAAATCCGAGAAATGCGGCTGCCGGAACAATTAGACAATTGGATTCAAAAATTGTCGCACAAAGAAAATTAGATTGTTTTGTTTATGATTTAGTTTGGCAAGAAGATGGTAATTTACCGATTTCTCAAAAAGAAGAATTAAAAACATTAAAAAAATTGGGATTTAAGGTTAATCCATATTATCAATATTGTGAAAATGTTGAACAAATAATTAAGTATTGGGAAAAATGGAAAGAAAAAAAAGAAGCGCAAAATTATTGGATTGATGGAATTGTCATTAAAATTAATGAACGAAAAAATCAAGAAGCCTTGGGTTATACAGGTAAAGCGCCACGTTGGGCAATTGCTTTTAAATTTCCTGCGGAACAGACTACAACAATTGTTGAAAATATTATTATTCAGATTGGTCGAACTGGCGTACTTACTCCGGTGGCTGTTTTAAAACCAGTTAAGGTGATGGGTACAATTGTCAGTCGAGCTACATTACACAATGAAGATGAAATAAGAAGATTGGATATTAGAATTGGTGATACAGTGATTATTCAAAAGGCGGGTGATGTGATCCCAGATATTGTTCAAGTGTTGTTAAAATTACGTAAAGGTAAAGAAAAAAAATTTGAGATGCCTATAAAATGCCCGATATGCAATTCTGATATTAAAAAAATAGAAGGGGAAGTAGCTCATTATTGTGTGAATCAAAATTGTTTTGCTCAACAAAAAGAAAAAATTATTCATTTTATTTCAAAAAAAGGATTTAATATTGATGGAATGGGCGAAAAAATTGTTGAGCAATTAATGAGCAAAGGATTGGTTGAAACTCCAGCGGATATTTTTAAATTAACTCGAGAAGACCTTGAACCATTGGAACGTTTCGCAGAAAAATCTAGTCAAAATTTAATTAAAGCAATTCAAGAAAGTAAAAAAATTTATTTAGCAAAATTTATTTTCGCTTTAGGAATTAGACATATTGGAGAAGAAACCGCAACATTATTATCAAAACAAATTTTAGAAAAACTTAAAGAAAATGGAGCTTTTCTGATGGACATCGAAGGGGTTAAGGGATTTTCAAACACATTTAAAGCCCCCTTGATAAAGGGGGTTGGGGGATTTTCAAACACAATAAACCTTCTAAATCTCCTTTGTCAAAGAGACTTAAAGAAAGAAGATTTGGAAAAAATTAATGGCGTGGGAATTAAAATGGTAGAAAGTATTCAAGAGTGGTTTAAAAATAAAAAAAATATAGAATTATTAAAAGAATTTGATCAATTAGGAATTGAAATTATTTATCCTATAGTTTTAGTTGAGAAAAAATTTATTTTAGAAAACAAAAGTTTTGTTTTGACTGGAGAATTAGAATCAATGACGCGCGACGAGGCAAAAGAAAAAATAAAAAGTTTGCACGGAAAAATTTCAAATTCAGTCAGTAAAAAAACTGATTATATGGTTTTAGGCAAACATCCAGGCTCAAAATACGAAAAGGCAAAAGAATTGGGAGTAAAAATAATTAATGAAAAAGAATTTGAAGAAATTTTAAATAATTTATATTAAGACTAAGCCTAATATAAAAGTTTATTCTTTTTTTAAAGTTTTATTGTTTATTTTTATTTTAAAAAAATGAAAATAAAATCAAAACACAATTTTTTCAACTTAACACTTAATAAAGGTTTTAGTCTTGTTGAAATTATACTTGTTAGCGCAATTTTTGTTTTATTGGTTACGACATTTGTGGGCGCATATCTCTATGCGCAAGAAGCAAGTGTGTTTGCGGGTAATCGAGTACGAGCAACAATGTTGGCTGAGGAAGGATTAGAAGCAACGCGTAATATTCGTGATGCTAATTTTAATAATTTAACTGATGCAAATCATGGTCTTGTAATTTCTGGTAATCAATGGAATTTTTCTGGCTCGCAAGATATGAATGATATTTTTACTAGACAAATTATTATTTCATCAATTGATTTAAATCGTAAAAATATTATTTCAAATATTACATGGCAACAAAATCCACAACGGGTTGGCTTGGTGTCATTAAGTTCTAGAATGACAAATTGGCAAAAAAGCGCGCCTGTTCCTGGTTCTTGCAATGATTATGCTGTGCAACAAGGATATGTTTCTGGCATTTGCAGACAAAATGAACAACAATGCGTTAAATATAATGAAATATATTTATCTGGCGGTGACTCTTTTTGCACTATTCCTTCTGCTGACACTTGTTGCGCAAAATAAGTTCTAGCTTCTTAGCTTTTTAGGAAATTTCTAATAAATTAATTAGCTTTTTAATTATGAAAATAAAAAAAAATAAATTTAAAAACCTATTAGCTAACAGCTATCAGCTAAAAGCTACCAAGGGTTTTACTCTTATTGAATTATTGCTTTACATTAGCATTGCATCAATAATGCTTTTGGCTATTTCTATATTTTTATTTTTATTACTTCAATCGCGTGTGAAAAATCAAACCATTGCTGAAGTGGAACAACAAGGATTAGCAGTGATGCAAATTATTACACAAACAGCGCGGAATGCGGAAGCCATCATTTCGCCTTTGCAAGGCATAAGCGCTTCATCTTTAACATTAGATGTTATTGCTAGTGCAAATGATCCGACAATTTTTGATCTTACTAACGGCGTGATTAAAATTAAAGAGGGGACCGGTTCAAATGTGTCTATTACCAATTCTCGCGTTATTGTTTCTAATCTTTCTTTTTCAAATTTATCTCGCACTAATACGTCAGGCATAATTCGTATTCAATTTACACTTATACATCAAAATTTATCAAATCGTAATGAGTATAATTTTTCAAAAACATTTTATGGATCTGCTTCGCTCCGTTAAATATAAAAATAATGGATATGTGGTATTAATAAGCGTGTTAGTGTTAGGTGCGATTGGAATAGCAATTGTAGTATCATTGCTTTTGCTTGGTGTTGGATCATCGCGAACAAGTTTTGCAATTGAGCAATCAAATCAAGCCAAAGCATTGACTAATGCCTGCGCAGAAGAAGCGCTTCAACAAATGAGAGATTCAACTTCATATACTGGTAGTGGCAGTCTTACATTGGGACAAGGAATTTGCGCTTACACTGTCACAAGTCAAGGTGGACAAAATCGCACAATCACTTCATCTGGCACAGTCGGAATAATTATTAGAAAAGCAAAAATTATTATTGATAAAATAAATCCAACAATTAATATTATTTCATGGCAAGAAGTTGCTGATTTTTAATTATTAAAATAATAAAAATTATAATCTTTTATTTTTAAATTGCTATTTTGAAGTTTTTTTGTATAATTTTAATTATGTTCTAGGTTTTAGAAATTTAAAATTTAGAATTTTTTTAAATATTTTTCTTATGTCAAAACCAATAGTTTTAATTATTCTTGATGGCTGGGGAATTGCTCCGGCGTCAAAAGGAAATGCTGTCACTTTAGCCAAGACGCCAGTGATGGATTTTTTATATAAAAAATATCCAAATACTTTATTAAAAGCCCATGGAAAATATGTTGGCTTACCTAATTATCAGGATGGCAATTCTGAAGCCGGGCATATTAATTTAGGAGCTGGCAGAATAGTTAAACAAGATGCTGTTTATATTTCAGAAAGTATTATTGATGGAACATTTTTTAAAAATACAGCCATTTTAGAAGCAATAAAACACACAAAAAAATATAAAACAAATATTCATTTAATGAGTTTGCTTTCAGGTTCACAAAGTCCTCATACTGATTTGAGTCATATTCACGCTTTATTAAAATTAATTGAACAACAAGGAATAAATAGTAATAAAATTTTTTTTCATTTTTTCACTGATGGTCGCGATTCTTCTCAGCATGGAGCAATAAAATATTTAAAAAAAGTTGAGGCTTATTTTCAAGGTCAAGAAAAAATTGCTACAATTTCTGGACGATTTTTTGCCATGGATAGAAAGAAAAAATGGGAAAGAATTGAAAGTGTTTATAATGCAATGGTTTTAGGAAAGGGGGAGGGAGCGGAAAGTCCAGAACAAGCAATTTCAAAGGCTTATAATAAAAATTTAACTGATGAATATATTTCTCCGACAGTAATTACAAAAAACAAAAAACCAATAAGTGTTATTCATGACAATGATATGATTGTTTTTTCTAATTTAAGATCTGATCGCGCTAGAGAATTAACCAAGGCGTTTCTTCAAAAAGATTTTAATAAAATGAACGAAGGTTCATTTAAAAGAAAGAAAGTTTTGCAAAATATTCGTTTTGTAGCAATGACTGATTTTGGACCTGATTTACCTCATGTTTTTACAGCTTTTCCGTCTCGTGATATAAAAATGTGTTTGCCTCTTGTTTTGGAAAAATTTAAACAAGTTTATATTGCTGAAACAGAAAAATATGCTCATATGACTTATTTTATTAATGGCGGATATGCTGATCCTGTGAATGGCGAAGAAAGAATAAAAATTCCTTCATTAGATATTCCTTATTATGATAAACAACCAGAAATGAGCGCGCCAGAAATTACAAAAACAGTTTTAAATAAATTAAATTATGATTTTATTGCGGTGAATTTTGCTAACCCAGATATTATTGGTCATACAGGAAATTTAAAAGCAGCTATCCAAGCAATAGAATGCGTTGATAAATGTGTGGGAAAAATTATTAAAAAGGTTCAAGAAAAAAATGGAACAGTAATAATAACAGCTGATCATGGCAATGTTGAGGAAATGATTAATTTGGAAACTGGAGAAATTGACACAAAACATTCAAAAAATCCCGTGCCATTTATTTTAGTAGATAATCAAAAAAGAAAATTAAGAAAAGATGGAATTTTATCCGATGTCGCTCCAACAATTTTAGAATTATTCGAAATAGAAAAACCAAAAGAAATGAAAGGAAAAAGTTTAATTGAAAATTTTAAATTAAATTTCTAATTTTAATTACTCGTTACTGGTTTACTGTTACGAGTTTATTTTAAGATGAAAAAACCAATTGTTTTAATTATTCTTGATGGCTGGGGAGTGGCTCCGGCATCCAGAGGAAATGGAATTAGCTTAGCAAAAACTCCTAATTTTAATAAATATATTACCACTTATTTTAGCGCTGTTTTGCAGGCTTCTGGAGAAGCAGTGGGATTACCTTATGGAGAAGTAGGTAATTCAGAAGTCGGACATTTAAATTTGGGAGCTGGAAAAATTGTTTATCAAAATTTACCTCGAATTAATAAATCTATTTTAGATGGAAGTTTTTTTAATAACAAAGTTTTTTTAGAAGCATGCTCATATACCAAAGAAAATAATTCTGCTTTGCATTTGATGGGGTTGGTTTCAAATGGCGGGACACATAGTTTTAATGAACATCTTTTCGGTTTATTAGAATTAGCAAAAAAAGAAAAACAAAAACGAGTTTATATTCACGCATTTTTAGATGGTCGAGACGTGGCTTATAATAGTGGTATAGAATTTATAAAAGAGTTAGAAGAAAAAATAAATCAAATTGGTATCGGAAAAATTGCTACAATCTCTGGACGATTTTATGCGATGGATAGAGATAATCATTGGGATCGGATTGAAAAAACTTTTTTAGCAATGACAGAGGGACAATCAGAAAAAAGTTTTAATGATTCAATTGAAGCAATTCAAGATTCTTATGATCGAAATATTTTTGATGAAGAATTTTTGCCAACAGTTTTATTAAATGAAAACAAAGAGCCAATTACTAAAATTCAAGACAAAGACGCGGTGATTTTTTTTAATTTTAGATCAGATCGCGCTAGAGAATTAACTCAGGCGTTTGTTTTACCAGATTTTCAAAATTTTAAAAGACCTCAATTTTTGAAAAATTTATATTTTGCAACAATGACTGAATATGAAAAAGATCTTTTAGTAAAAATAGCTTTTTCGCCAGAAGAAATTAAAATGCCATTAGCAAAAATTCTTAGTGATTCAGGATTAAATCAATTACATATTGCCGAAACGGAAAAATACGCTCATGTGACATATTTTTTTAATGGTGGAGAAGAAAAACCTTTCAAAGGACAAAGCAATATTGTTGTTCCATCTCCTCAAATTTCTTCATACGCTGAACAGCCAAAAATGAGTGCCCCTATAATAATAGAAAAATTGCTTCAAGAAATTTCCAAAGATGAATATGATTTTATTGTAGTAAATTTTGCTAACACAGATATGGTTGGGCACACAGGAAATTTAAAAGCGGTTATTCAAGCAACGGAATATATTGATGAATGTTTAAAAAAAATTGTTGATGAAATTTTATCAAAAAATGGAACTGCTTTAATCACTGCTGATCATGGTAATGCTGAAGAAGTTATTAATTTATATACAGGAGAAATTGATAAAGAACATTCTTCTAATCCAGTGCCGTTTATTTTAATTGGAAAACAATGGGAAAATAAAGCTATAGAATTAGGTAGAATTAATCCAGATTTAAGTGGACTTGTTTCTTCTGGTGTTTTAGCTGATATTGCCCCAACAATTTTAAAAATTATGAATATTTCAGAACCAGAAGAAATGACAGGAAACAGTTTAATCTAATGTTTGTGGATACGACCCCCAAACATACCTAAACATATTTTTATGGAAAAAAATTTATTAGAAAATTTAAATGAAGAACAAAAAAAAGCAGTGACTTATAAAAATGGTCCTTTGCTTATTATTGCCGGAGCAGGAACTGGGAAAACGACCGTTATTACCAGCAGAATAGCTTGGTTAATTTTATCTAATCAAGCGAAGCCAGAAGAAATTTTAGCTTTAACTTTTACTGATAAAGCGGCAGAAGAAATGGAGGAAAGAGTGGATATACTTTTGCCTTATGGTTATGTTGATTTGTGGATTTCTACTTTTCATTCTTTTGCGGAAAGAATTCTTAAACAACACGCCATTGATATTGGCTTGTCTGATAATTTTAAATTATTGACACAAACAGAACAAAATTTTTTAATCAGACGAAATTTTGATCGATTTAATTTGGATTATTATCGCCCTTTGGGAAATCCAACAAAATTTATTCAAGCAATGATTAAACATTTTTCCAGAGCCAAGGATGAAGAAATTTGGCCGGAGGATTATTTAAAATATGCCGAAAAATTGAAAAAAAATTTAAACAAAGAAAAAATTAAAGATCAAGAAATTGCGCGAATTAATGAAATTGCAAATGCTTATCATATTTATCAACAACTTTTATTAGAAAACAGTGCCCTGGATTTTGGAGATTTAATTAATTATACCTTAAAATTATTTAAAAAAAGGCCACAAATTTTAGAAAAATATCAAAAACAATTTAAATATATTCTTGTTGATGAATTTCAAGATACCAATTGGGCTCAATATGAATTAATAAAATTATTAAGTGCCCAAAAAAATAATATTACCGTTTCCTTTGATGATGACCAATCAATTTATAAATTTCGTGGCGCTTCAATTAGCAATGTAATGCAATTTAAAAAAGATTATCCAAAAGCAAAACAAATTGCTTTAATAAAAAATTATCGTTCCAAGCAAAATATTTTAGATTTGGCTTATGACTTCATTCAATTAAATAATCCCAACCGTTTAGAATGGCAATTACAAAATCAGTAATCTTTTTTCTTTATGAAAAACAATACCAAAGCAACGTTAAAAATTTATTGGAGGGTTTATTTAAAATAACTTTTAGCTATTTTAAATTAAAAATTTAATTAAAATTTACATGAAGAAAAATATAAAATGGCTTTTAATAATTTTGACAACTTTATTGATAATATTTTTTGGACAATTAATAAATTTATTTTCTTTAGAATTAACAAACAATACCAAATTAATTAGTGATACATCTAAAATAAATTTGATGTTGCCTAAATATTTAGAAAAAGATATTTTTACAAAATTTAATACTTTGCCAAAACAAACCACAAATATAAGAGTAGATTTAAAACCAGCTCCTTTAAAATCTAAAGAACCTATTAGAATTAATAAGCAAAATCCAGAGATTAAATTGGCTGTTCCTAATGGAATAGTTGTTGATTTAAAAACAAAAAAAATTCTTTGGCAAAAAAAACCTCAAGAGAAAAAAAGTATTGCTAGCTTAACTAAATTAATGAGTGCTTTGATTTTTTTAGAAACAAATCCTGATTTAATGAAAAAAATAAAAATTATAAAAGAAGATGAAATAGGAGGCGCTCGATTAAATGTAAATTTTAAAGAAGAAATTAAAACAAAAGATTTATTTTACGCCGGTTTAATTGGTTCAAAAAATAATGCATTTCTAGCTCTAAATAGATCCACTGGTTTAAATAAAAAAGATTTTGTTAAAAAAATGAATGAAAAAGCTCAAAAAATGGGATTAAAAAATACATATTTTGTTGAACCCACTGGATTAGACCCGGATAATTTATCCACTGCTTTAGAAATAGCAATTTTAGCCAAACAAGCCTTAAAAAATCAAGAAATTAAAAAAATTTTAATTATTGATAAATATAATTTTGATACTTTTTTGGGATTAAAAAAAATAAGAGAAATAATAGTGGAAAATACTAATGAATTATTGGGAGGCGCATTAAAAATTAAAGCAGGAAAAACAGGCTTTTCCAATGAAGCAGGTAGTTGTTTGGTTATTCAGGCGGAAAATAAAGACGGAAATGAAATCATTGCTGTTTTATTAGGTAATAAAACAAAGAAAAAAAATTTTATAGAAATGAAAAATTTAATTGAATGGATTTTTGAAAATTACAAATGGAAAGAAAAGAAATTGTAAATTATAAATTATAGAAGATTATTTAAAATTATTTTAAATTTGTGTTATTATGATTTTAGGAAATGAACAATTAATGACCTTATTAATAGCAATGACGCCAATTAATGAACTTCGAGGAACTATCCCAATAGCTATAGGAATTTATAAATTACCAGTTTTTGAAGCATTTTTTTGGGCTGTTTTTGGAAACATGATTCCTATATTTTTTTTATTGTGGTTTTTTGGGTCTTTGTCTAAAATTTTAATGGAACGGTTTTATTTTTTTAATAGATTTTTTACTTGGCTTTTTGAAAGAACCAGAAAAAATTTTTATCAAAAATTTAAACAATATGGTAATATCGCTTTAATTATTTTTGTCGCTATTCCTTTACCAATGACTGGGGCTTGGTCTGGCGCAGTTGCCGCATTTTTATTTGGAATACCTTATTGGAAAGCATTAGGATTGATTTTTGTTGGAGTATTATTAGCTGGCTTAATAATTACACTAATAACCATGGGAATATTGGCATATAATATTTGACAAAAAAATAGATTTTGATAATATATAAAATATAAAAAAATAAAAATATTTTTAAGTTTTTATTTTTTTAATTGAAAGAAGAAAAAAATTTTAAATTTCTAATAATTATGAAACAAATAGAACAAAAATTTTTTCATTATAATATAATTTTTCGAGCAGAACCAGAAGGAGGGTTTACTGTTATTATTCCCAGTCTTCCGGGATGCATTACTTATGGAAAAGATTTAAAAGAAGCAAAAATTATGGCTATTGACGCCATCAAGGGTTATGTTGCTAGTCTTAAAAAACACAAAGAATTAATTCCTTCTGATGAAGAAACTTTTATGACTACCGTAGAATTAGAAAAAGTTTTTATAAAAAAACCTTCTTTGGTTTATGCCTAAAATACCCAATTATTCTTCAAAACAACTTTTAAAAATTTTAAAGAAAAAAGGATTTGAAATAGATCATATCACTGGCAGTCATTATATTCTTTATCATTTAATAACAAAACAAAGAGTTACTTTGTCTTATCATACAAAAGATTTACCTAAGGGTACAATATTTAGCATTTTAAAACAAGCTGAAATTTCAAAAGATGATTTAGAAAATAACTTTTAATTTTAAATTTATTTTTATGTCTAATAATTTTTTAAATCAAATATCTTTAGAAGTATTAAAAAAAATTTCTTTTTGCCCAATCTGCAATGAACACCATAAATTAATAGAAGTTAAAATTTTAGAAGAAAAAGGCAATAAACATTTAATTTATTCAAAATGTAAAAAATGTTATAGTTCAATTGTTTCTTTGGTCACTACTGATAATTTAGGTGTCAATTCAGTTGGTTTAGTGACTGATTTAATAGAGAGCGATGTTTTAAAATTTAAAAATTCTTCTATTGTTAATAATGATGATGTTATTTTGGTTCATCAATCTTTTTTTCAAAAAAATCAACAAAATTAATTGCAAGCATTTATTTTATAATAATAAATTTTTATGGATTTAACTTTAAAAACAAATTTAAGAACTTTAATAAATAAAAAAAGTAAAAGTTTAAGAAAAAAGGGAATTTTACCAGCTGTAATTTATGGGCATGGAATAGAAAATAAAAATATTGAAATTAAAAAATCTATTTTTCAAAAACTTTATAAACAAGTAGGAGATGGAAGCCTTTTGGATTTAATAATAGATGGTCAAAAACCTATAAAAGTTTTGATTCAAGAAATTCAAAAAGATCCAGTAAAAAGTGAAATTTTGCATATTGATTTTTATCAAATTAAAAAAGGAGAGAAAATAACTCATTCAATAAAATTGAATTTTATTGGAGAATCTAAAGCAATAAAAGAATTGGGTGGAGTATTAATAAGAAATGTAGACTCTGTTGAAATTGAATGTTTGCCTGAAGATTTAATTTCTGAAATAGATGTTAATATTTCATGTCTTAATACTTTTGAAGATATTATTCATATTAAAGATCTTAAAATTCCTTTAAATATTAAAATTTTAGATAAATTAGATGAAATAGTCTCTGCTGTTGTGCCACCAAAAAGAGAAGAGAAAAAAGAAGTTGTTGAAGAAAAGAAAGAAGAAGAAAAAAAAGAACCAACTAATAAATCTGCTATTAATAAATAAAGAGGAGGGGATTGAGTTAAGAACAACAAGAAACAAATTACTTATTTTAAATATACATTTTTCTATAAACAACCTTCAATTTATTTGAGGGTTGTTTATTTTTTAAGATAATATAAATCAATATTCTAATATAATTCTATTTCTTTTATGCGTTTAAAAATTAAATCTCCCCAAAATTGGGCAGATCCTAATCCTAAAAAAAAATCTTTTTTCTTTCATAAAACAAAAAAAAGAAAAAATTCTATAAAGATAGGTTTTAAAATAAAAAATTTTTTAAAAATCTGTTTTTTAATATTTTTTATTTTTTTAATTTTAATAGGGATTACAGGAGTACTAGGATGGACTTGGCTTTCAAAAGATTTACCAGATCCGGATAAATTATTAGAACGCTCTGAAGAACTCAGCACTAAAATTTATGATCGGACAGGTAAAATAATGCTTTATGAAATTCATGGGGAGAAAAAAAGAACTATAATCAATTTAGAAGAACTTCCTGAATATATAAAATGGAGCGCTATTGTTGTTGAAGATAAGAGATTTTATCAACATCATGGTTTTGATTTTAAAAGAATAATTAAAGCTTTTTATATTAATTTAATTCAAGGAGGAACATTTCAAGGAGCATCCACAATTACTCAACAATTTATTAAAAATGCTATTCTAACTCCTGAAAAAACCTATACTCGAAAAATTAAAGAAATTGTTTTGGCCTATCAAATAGAAAATAAATTTTCCAAGGATCAAATTTTAAAAATGTATCTCAATGAAATCCCTTATGGTTCTCAAGCTTATGGAATTGAAGCGGCAGCTCAAACTTATTTTGCTAAATCAGCGCGAGATTTAGATATTGCTGAATCAGCTTTATTAGCCGCTTTACCAAAAGCCCCTACTTATTATTCACCTTGGGGAAATCATAAAGAAGAACTTTTAGTTCGTCAAAAATTAATTTTAGATTTAATGATTCAAGAAGGGCACCTAAAAAAAGAAGAAGTAGAAAAAGCTAAGAAGATAGATATTTTAAAAAAAATTGTTTCTCGTCGAGAAAATATTCTAGCTCCACATTTTGTTATGTATGTTAAAGAACTTCTTACTCAAAGGTATGGAGAAAAAATTGTTGAGCAAGGGGGATTAAAGGTTTATACTTCTTTGGATTTTGAAAAACAAAAAATAGCCGAAGAAAAAATTAAACAAGGCGCTGAAAAAAATAAAAAATGGGAAGCAACTAATGCCGCTTTAGTAGCAATTGATCCAAAAACAGGAGAAATTTTAGCTATGGTTGGCTCAAAAGATTATTTTAATTTAAAAGAAGACGGAAATGTTAATATTGCTCTTCGTCCCCGTCAACCAGGATCTTCTTTTAAACCTATTGTTTATGCAGCTGCTTTTAAAAAAGGATTTACTCCTCAAACAGTACTTTTTGATTTAGAAACTAATTTTGATACGACTGGCAAAAAATCTTATGTTCCTAAAAATTATGACGGGACAGAACATGGTCAAGTAACTTTAAAAAAGGCTTTGGCTGGTTCTTTAAATATTCCGGCAATAAAAATTCTTTATTTAACTGGCATAAATTTTGTTTTAGATTTGGCTGATGAATTAGGTTATTCTACTTTTCAAAATAGAGAAAATTTTAGTCTTCCTTTAGCTCTTGGAGCTGGCGAAGTAAAACTTTTGGAACATACAATCGCTTTTGGAGTTTTTGCTCAAGAAGGAATAAAACATGAAATTACGCCAATTTTAAAAATAGAGGATCATCAAGGAAAAATAATAGAAGATTATACTTCTGATAATCAAGGGCAAAGAATATTAGATCAAGAAGTTTGTCGACAAATTAATGATATTTTATCTGATAATAATGCGCGATCTTTTATTTTTGGTCTTCGCAATAATCTTAATTTAGGGAAAAGACCAGTGGCAGCTAAAACCGGAACAACTAATGATTTTCGAGATGCTTGGACAATGGGGTATACACCTTCTTTAGCTGTGGGTGTTTGGGTGGGGAATAATGATAATACCAAAATGAAAATAAAAGCAGTTGGCGGAGATATTGCTGCGCCTATTTGGAATGCTTTTATGAAAGAAGTTTTAAAAAATACACCAATAGAAAAATTTACTTTACCTAAAAAAATAGTTACTAATAAAGCGGTTTTAAATGGAAAATTTATCGATGAAACAATCGTTAAAATTGATAAGGCTTCAGGAAAATTAGCTACGGATTTAACTCCATCCTCTTTTATTATAGAAAAAAAATATTCTAAAGTGCATGATATTTTATATTTTATAAACAAAGAAGATCCTCAAGGACCTTATCCTAAAAATGCATGGAAAGATCCTCAATTTAAAAATTGGGAGGCTCCTGTTAAAGAATGGGCGAAAGAAAAAGGATATTTAGATGAAATTATACCTACAGAATATGATGATTTACATATAAAAGAAAACCAACCTAAAGTAAAAATAATTTTTCCAAATGACAATGAAACATACACAAGTTCTTTTATAGAAACAAAAATTGGGGCAGAAATACCTCGAAAAAAAATAAACAGAATTGAATTTTTTATTGATAATCAATTAGCCAAAACAATTAATTATTTTCCTCAAGATTTTGAACAAGTGCCAATTTCTAATTTAGAAAATGGTTTTCATAAATTAAAGGTTGTTTTTTATGATGACATTGATAATCAAGGAGAAAATGAAATAAATTTTAATTTATTAAGAGAAAAAAGTTATAATCCTCAAATTTTATGGCTTATACCTCAAAATAATTCTATTTTTCAAAAATTTGAATTTATACAATTAAAGCTTTCTTTAATAGATATTTTTAATCCTAAAAATATAAAAATTTATGCGCAAAATATTTATACAATGCAAGAATATTTAATAGGAGAATTAAATAATATTCAAAATAATCAAATAAATTTTGATTGGCACGACACTTTAACAGGAAATTATTTTCTTTATGCTGTTGTTATTAATAAAGACGATAAAACATTTCAAAGCGAAAAATTAATAATTAATATAAAAGGGGATAATTAATAAAAGGAAAGGAAATACGGTTTTAAAATATATATCGCGTCGCACAATAAACCTTATGCGACTACCCTTGATAACTCTTCTTGAGTCATCCTAATTAATTATTGCATCATAATAGCTCAATGATAAAACAACTCACAAGTGAAAAATTTACTAGAATTTATGTCATAAAATTTATTAAATTTATTTTTTATTTTTTAATTTAAAATTCCATAGACGAAATTTAATTTTTCTTTGGAATAAAAATTAAATTTAAATCCCCTTAAATGAAAAAAGGATATAAAATACTTTTAACCGCTAGTTTAATGGCAAATTTTGGTGATAACCTAATTGGTCCATTTTATGCTGTGTTTGTTGAAAAAATTGGTGGCAGTATTTTAGACATTGGTTTTACTGTCACAGTTTTTAGTGCTTGTACAGGTGTTTTAATGATGGTAGTCGGTAAAATGTCTGATAAACTAAATAAAGAACTTATTACAATTTTCGGATACGGCATGTATGCTTTAGGTAGTTTGTTATATTTAACTATATCAAGCCCGTGGCAATTATTTTTTCTACAAGTCATATTCGCAATAGGGACAGCTTGTCTGTCAGCGCCATTAACTGCCCTATTTGCAAAGTATATTCAAAAAGGGAAAGAGGGATCGCAATGGGGCTTTGAGAGCGGGGGCGCATTTTTGGCAGTCAGCGTCGCTTCTTTTATTGGAACGTTAATTGTTAATCAATGGGGATTTAAAATTTTATTTTTTTCAATGTTTATTATACAAATCAGCACAACAATAGTACAAATGCAACTATATTTTGCCACGAGAAAAAACTAAAACTACATCTGCATTATCTAAGTAAAATGTTTTATTATTTTCCACAACAATGTTTATATTTTTTTCCTGAACCACAAGAACATAAATCATTTCGGCTAATTTTTTGTTTCAAAATTATCTTAGAAGAAGTATTTAATTTGCTATTATTTTTTTGCATTATTGATGGAGCTATTTCAACAGCAAAACCAATTTTATAAATACTATAAACAATTTGTTTTTCAATGATATTTATTAATTCATTAAACATTCTATAAGCTTCTTTTTTAAATTCAATTAATGGATCTCTTTGTCCATAACCACGTAAACCAATACCTGTTTTTAAATAATCAATGGCTTCTAGATGTTCAATCCATAAATTATCAATACTGCGTAATATAATTTCTTTTTCAATTTTTCTCATAGAGTCATTATTTTCTATTAAAGTTTGATTATTATTAATAGCTAAATTTATTTTTTCTTCTAATTTATCATATTCTTTTAAAGACAATTTAACTAAATATTGAATAATTTTTGTTCTTGCTAATATATCTTGAGTTTTATTTCCAGCTTCTCTTTCTATGTCTTCTAATTTTATTCTAACTTCTTTTGAAATAGGAAAAATTGTATGAACCACTTCATAAATTTCTTCTAAATCCCATTGTCGCTCATCTTCTAAGGAAGTATGAAAAGAAACGACTTGTTCGATTTCTTTTTCTATCATTTCTAAAACTATCTCTTTTAAATTTTTAGATGGTTCTAACGCTTCACGTCTTTTTTTGTAAATAGTTTCACGATGCTTATTAATAACATCATCATATTCAAGTAAATGTTTTCTTACGTCAAAATTATATCCTTCAATTTTATTTTGAGCAGCTTCAATAGAATGAGAAATCATTTTATTTTCAATTGGCATATCATCAGGCAAACCTAGATGAGTCATTATTTCTTTCATTTTAACTGAACCAAAAATTCTCATTAAATCATCTTCCATGGAAATAAAAAATTGAGAACATCCAGGATCTCCTTGACGACCAGATCGTCCTCTTAATTGATTATCAATTCTTCTTGCTTCATGTCTTTCACTGCCAATCATATATAAACCACCCAAAGAAACTACCTCATTATGTGTTTTTTGATATTCTTCTTCTGAAATTTCTTCTGTTTTTTTTCCTCCTAAAATGATATCTACTCCACGTCCAGCCATATTTGTGGCAATTGTTACAGCTCCTTTTTTACCTGCTTGAGAAATAATTTCCGCTTCTTTCCAATGATTTTTGGCATTTAAAATTTCATAAGGAATTCCAACTTTATCTAACAGTTCTCCTAATAATTCATTTTTTGTAATAGAAATTGTTCCAACTAAAACCGGTTGTTTGGTTTGATGTAATTCTTTAATTTTTTCAACAATGGCTTTATATTTTCCTTCTTCTGTTTTATAAATTTTATCTGCTAAATCTTTTCTGATCATTAAATTATTAGTTGGAACTGCAACAACGTCTAAATTATAAACCTTAGAAAATTCTTCCGCAGAAGTAATTGCTGTACCAGTCATTCCAGCTAATTTTTTATAAATACGAAAATAATTTTGAAAAGTAATTGTTGCTAAAGTAACGCTTTCTTTTTGAACCTGAACTCCTTCTTTTGCTTCAATAGCTTGATGAAGTCCTCCAGAATAACGTCGCCCTGGCATTAAACGTCCAGTAAATTCATCCACAATCATTATTTCTCCTTCTTTAATTACATAATCTCTATCACACTTAAAAAGTGTTTCTGCTTTTAATGCTTCCTCTAAATGATGCACTAAATTAATACCTCCTTCAGTATAAATATTTTGCATTCCTAACCATTTTTCCATTTTAGAAATTCCTTCCTCAGTTAAAGTGGCAGCTTTCATTTTTTCATCAATATTATAATCTTCATTTTCTTTAAGCCGACGAATTAATTGAGCAAATTGATTATATTGTTCCGCTGATTCTTCAGCAGGCGCGGAAATAATTAAAGGAGTTCTTGCTTCATCAATTAAAATACTGTCTATTTCATCAATGATTGCATAATTAAATGATCGTTGATTCATTTCATTTAAATTATAAACCATATTATCTTTTAGATAATCAAAACCAAATTCATTATTTGTTCCATAAAGAATATCGCAAGCATACGCTTCTTTTCTAGAAACAGGAATTAAATCAGTTTGCAGTTTGTAGTTTATAGTTTGTAGATCTTGTAATAAATTATTTTCTTTTTCAGAAAAAAATTTTAAGGCTTTTTCATGTTGAATACATCCAATACTTAAGCCTAAAAAATTAAAAATTCTTCCCATCCATAAAGCATCTCTTTGAGTTAAATAATCATTAACAGTAATAATATGCACTCCCCTACCCTCTAAGGCATTGAGATAAGCTGGCAAAGTAGCAACCAAGGTTTTTCCTTCTCCTGTTTTCATTTCAGCAATTTTTCCTTGATGAAGAATAATCCCACCCAAAAGCTGAACATCAAAATGTCTTTGTTTTATTACTCTTTTTGCTGCTTCTCTAACAACAGCAAAAGCTTCTGGCAAAATATCATCCAAAGATTTTTTTTGTTCTTTTATTTCTTGTTGAAATTTTTTGGTTTGTTCGTGCAATTCTTGATCAGAAAATTTTTCAAATGTTGGTTCTAGCGCATTAATTTGATCAACAATCGGTTGCAGTTTTTTTAATATTTTTTTATTAGGATTTAGAAAGAAAAGCATAAAAAATAGTTTATTATTAATTTTTTAAGATTAACAAATTTTAATTAAAAATCAAATTTTTATAAAAGTGAGGGTTGAACCTTTGTATATTTTTTTATAATTTTTCTACCATAACCTTTATTTTTCCTGCTTTAATACTAGCAATTTTTTGAAAAGCTGTTTTTGTTAAATCAATTATTCTATTAGGATGTATAGCTTTAATCGGTCCAAAATCATTTACAATAACAATTACTGATTTTTTATTTTTTAAATTAGTTACTTTTAATTTGGTTCCTTTGGGATATTTTGGATGAGCCGCAGTCAATTTATTACACCATCTTGGACAATACCAACTAGCCATACCAATCTCTGTTTCTTTTGCTTTTTTTGTCTCATTAATTTTTTTTTGTTTTATTTTTTCTATTTCTTTAATTCTTTCTGCTTCTTTGATTTTTTCTTGCTTTATTTTTTCTATTTCTTTAATTCTTTCTGCTTCTTTGATTTTTTCTTGCTTTATTTTTTCTATTTCTTTAATTCTTTCTGCTTCTTTATTCTCTGCATTTTTTATTTTTTGAAATTCTATTTCTGTATTAACATTTATTTTAACTTTACTAAGATCAAATGGTTTTGATACAATATTTATATCTGCGCTAACATCTATAATATTTTGGTCTTCTGTATCAGAAATTTGTTCTATAGGATAAATAATAAAAAAAGAATAAAACAATAAACCAAATCCTGCAAAAAAGCAAAAACTAAAAACTCCTAAAGAAATAATATTTTTATATTGTTCATTAAATTGTTTTTTTATAAAAAACATTTTATACTTAATAAAGTAACACGTAATCAGTAATAAGTAACGGGTAATATTTTTATATTAATACTAAACATTAAATTTAAAAATAATCTTTTATCTGTTTACTCGTTACGGATTGTTTGTTACTAATTACTATTTTAAAATTTCCGCAGGTGTGGTGTAGCGGTAACATGTTTCCTTCCCAAGGAAGAGATCGAGGGTTCGAATCCCTTCACCTGCTCCATTATTGCCCCTTTAGCTCAATTGGTAGAGCAACGGTATCGTAAACCGTAGGTTGCTGGTTCAATTCCAACAAGGGGCTTAGAAAAAAATAAACTTTTTTTATTTTACATAACTCAAACCTTTATATAATGGATATTTTTCTGTTAATTCTTTAATTTTAAATTTAACATTTTTTTTAATATTTTCATCTCCAATATTTTTAATAATATTTACAATCATTTCACCAATTAATTTCATTTCTTCTTCTTTCATGCCACGAGTTGTTAGGGCAGGAGTACCTAAGCGAATACCGTTTGGCTCAAAAGCTGTGCCTTTATCATCATATGGAATGGTATTTCTATTAGTATAAATTCCACATTCTTCCAACGCTTCCGAACCTTGTCTGCCAGTAATTTTAAGCGAACGACAATCAATTAATATTAAATGATTGTCAGTACCTCCGGAAACAAGTCGCAATCCTTCATCTAATAAAACTTTGGCTAATGCCTTAGCATTAAGCATTATTTGATGAGCATATTTTTTAAACTCTGGGTCTAAAGCTTCTTTAAAACAAACTGCCTTGGCAGCAATGATATGTTCCATTGGTCCGCCTTGAGTGCCAGGAAAAATAGCTTTATCAATTGCTTTGGCGTGTTGTTCTTTAGAAAGAATGATAGCGCTTCTTGGACCACGTAAGGTTTTATGAGTAGTGGTCATCACAAAATCAGCATAAGGAAATGGTTCTGGATGATCTCCTGAGATACAAAGACCAACAAAATGAGAAATATCAGCTAAAAGCAAAGCCCCGACTTCATCGCAAATTTCTTTAAATGCTTTAAAATCAAAAATTCTAGGATAAGCCGTAGCGCCAGTTACGATCATTTTTGGTTTTTCTTTTAAAGCAATTTTACGCACTTCGTCCATGTCAATTAATTCAGTTTCTTTATTAACACCATATTGAACAAAATTATAAAGTTGACCGGAAAAATTTACAGGATGCCCATGAGTTAAATGACCACCTTGATCAAGTTTTAATCCCATAATTTTATCGCCATATTTGAGCATAGCAAGATAAATTGCCATATTAGCGCCAGAACCAGCATTGGGCTGAAC
Organism: Candidatus Kuenenbacteria bacterium HGW-Kuenenbacteria-1; assembly: GCA_002839745.1. Classification (NCBI taxonomy): domain Bacteria; phylum Candidatus Kueneniibacteriota; species Candidatus Kuenenbacteria bacterium HGW-Kuenenbacteria-1. Next base: position 103,167 of record PGYQ01000001.1, on the reverse strand, counting down.
ATTAGCATGTTCAGCATTAAAAAGTTTTTTTGCCCGTTCAATAGCTAAATTTTCAATTTTATCTATAAATTCATTACCAGTGTAATAACGTTTATATGGATAACCCTCGGCATATTTATTAGAAACAGGAGTCCCCATAGCCATAAGCACAGCTTCTGAAGCATGATTTTCTGATGGAATCATTACAAGACCATTTCTTTGTCTATTAAGTTCCCCTTCAATCGCCTCAGCAATTTCAGAATCAATTTTTTTTAAAATAGACATAAAATTAAAATTAATTTTTAAATTCTAATACAGACACTTTTTCCATTATTATAGGAGAAATTGGACGATCATTTTGACCAACTTTTGTTTTAACAATTTTATCAACGACTTCCTGTCCAGAAATTACTTTTCCAAAAATTGTATAATTATTTGGTAAAGGATAATCATCGGTCATAATAAAAAATTGGCTACCATTTGTATTTGGTCCTGCATTAGCCATAGCAACTACTCCTTTTTTATAACCCTCCTTATAAGAATCAGTTTGAGAATTTAATTCGTCTTCAAAGGTATATCCCGGACCACCCATTCCAGTACCCTCTGGATCTCCACCTTGAATCATAAACCCATCAATCACTCGATGAAAAATTGTTCCATCATAAAATCCTTTTTGAGTAAGAGTTATAAAATTATTAACAGTTTTGGGCGCATCCGCGTCATAAGTCATAAAACGAATTTCACCCATATTAGTTTTGATTGTTATTATATGTTGCATATTTTTTATTAAAGAAATATTTTCTTTGTTATTATTTAAAATTTTATTATCCTCTATTTTTTTATCTATCATTTCATTATTTTCCCTAATTTTTTCTTTCACAAAATCAGAAGGAAAAACATGTTGATTGTTTTTAATAAATATTTGCCATAAAAAATAGCCACCTATTATAAAACATAATAGCACAATAATTAATATAAAAAAAATATTTTTTTTCATATAAAAATATATTAAACAATAAAAATTTAAATTTTAATATTTTTTTATTCCTGTCCAAACTACTTGATTTTCAATCTTAATTTCTTTTTCAAAATCAACCCCTTCTTTTTTATGCTCAATAAATAATAATTGATTACATAATGTTGCTATTTCTATTTTTTCTTTAAATTTTTCAAAAACCTCTTTTGTCTCCCCTATCTCTAAATAAACATATAAATCAATTTTATCCTTAATTGTTAAACCCTTCTCTTTGCGCAAAACATTGATCTGACGGATAATTTCTCTAAAAATTCCCTCTTGTTTTAATTCAGGCGTTATTTCTATATTCAAAGCCATTTGAATTTTATTTTCTTCTCTTGTTTTCCAATTTTCTCCCTTTGGTAATTCTCCCACTATTTCTATATTTTTTACATTTAATTCTTCTTTGATTAAATTTAAACAATCTTCATTAATTAAAAATTGATCCGCCAGCTGGCAGATGAAAATTGAAAATTTTCCTAGTGTTTGTCGTACTTTAATGCCAGCTTCTGAGCGTAAACTATGTCCTAATTCACAAATTTGTCGAACCAAATCCATTTGTTTAATCAATTCTTGATCAATTTTTTCTTCATCTAATTGAGGCCAATCGCATAAATGTATTGATAAATTGTAGGCTGTAGGTTGTAGGTTATAGGTTTTTAAATTTTGGTAAATTTTTTCAGCAATAAATGGAGTGAATGGCGCCATTAATTTTGATAATGTTAATAAAATATAATGTAAAACAATTAATGGTTTAAAATTATTTTCATCTATTAATTTAAATCGTTCGCGACTTCTACGAATATACCAAGTTGATAATTCACTAATAAAAGTTTCAAAAAATTGACAACTATTAATAATTTTATAAGCATCCATATTTACTGTTATTTCTTTTATTAATAAATTTAATTTAGCCAAAATCCATTGATCTAAAACATTAGTAGTTTTTATATTATAGCTTTTAATTTCTAGATTGTTAGAATGCAATTCATAAAATTTATAAACATTCCATAAAGTATTTAATATTTTTTTATTTGCTTCATCTACTCCTTTTTCAGAAAAAGATAAATTTTCTGCTTTCATTACTGGAGAAGAAGCTAAATAAAAACGCATTGCATCTGCTCCATATTTATCAAAAATTTCCTTTGGATCGGAATAATTATTTAATCTCTTTGCCATTTTTTTGCCATCCTCAGCCAAAACAATCCCATTAACAATTACATTTTTAAACGCATTGCTATTATTAATTGCTGTTCCAATAATATGTAAATAATAAAACCAGGCGCGAGTTTGATCAATTCCTTCAGCAATAAACTCTGCTGGAAAATTAGCTTCAAATTTTTCTTTATTTTCAAATGGATAATGCATTTGCGCGTATGGCATTGATCCTGAATCAAACCAAGTATCTAAAACGTCTGGGATTCGTTTCATCTCTTTTTCACATTTTTCACATTTAAAAGTTATTTTATCAACAGTATGTTTATGTAAATCAGTAATTTTATGCCCTATTAAATCCTCTAATTCTTTTACAGATCCAAAAACTTTCATCTCTCCGCAAGAACATTTCCAAATAGGAATAACCGATGCCCAAAATCTCTGACGGCTAATTGACCAATCTCGACTACCTGAAAGCCAATTGCCAAAACGACCTTCTTTAATATGAGAAGGAGACCAATTTATTTCTTGCGCAAATTTTATTGCCTTTTCTTTAACCTTGGTTACAGCCACAAACCATGAAGTAGTCGCATAATTTATTAATGGGGTTTCACATCTCCAACAATGCGGATAACTATGTTCATATTTTTCTTTTTTAAACAATGATTCATTATGAGCCAAGTATTTTATAATTTCAATATCTGTTTTTTGAGTATCGCCAATCGGTTTGACATTCATACCAGCAAAATTCTTTGCTTCTATCTTAATTGTTCCATCCATATTTACATGTTGAATAAAAGGTAAACTATTTTCTTTACCTAAATTCATATCATCTTCACCAAAAGCCGGCGCAATATGAACAACACCAGTCCCCTCTTCAATTGTTACGAAATCACCGGAATATATTTTCCAACCATTTTTTTTATTTTCTAAATTTTCATTTTTAAAATAATAATCAAAAACAGGTTTATATTTTTTGCCAATTAATTCTGATCCTTTAAATTCACTAATAATTTCATATTCTTGATTTTTAAAATTTTCAATTAATCTATCTTTGGCTAAGATAAAATATTCTCCTAATTTTTGTATTTTAATGGATTCAGCAAGCTCTTCACAAGCTTTCAACTTTAAACTTATTTTTACATAATCAATATTTTCTCCAATTGCCAATGCGACATTTCCAATTAATGTCCATGGCGTTGTTGTCCAAGCTAAAACAAAAGTTTTTGGCTCATCTTCTAATTCAAATTTTACTGTTGCTGATAAATCTTTAATTATTTTATATCCCTCAGCGATTTCTTGTTGTGATAAAGTTGTTTCACAACGAGGACAAATAGCCATAGAACGATAGCCTTCATAAATTAAACCTTTATCCCATAATTGTTTAAAAACCCACCAAACAGATTCCATAAAATCCAAATCCATAGTTTTATAAGCATTATCCATATCTGCCCAACGACCCAATCGTTCAATTACTTTTTCCCATTCTTTAACATAACTCAAAACTTTTGAATGACAAATTTCATTAAATTTTTCCACTCCTAATTCTTTAATTTCTTTTTTTGTTTTAAAACCCAATTCTTTTTCGGCAATATTTTCAATTGGTAGACCATGACAATCCCATCCCCATTTTCTTTCAACGCGATAACCTTTCATTGTCCAATATCTAGGGATAATGTCTTTCATAACGCTACCAACAATATGCCCATAATGCGGAGTGCCTGTAGCAAATGGTGGGCCATCATAAAAAACATAAGACTTTTTTATATCTCTTTGTTCAATAGATTTTTTGAAAACATTATTTTCTTTCCAAAAAATTAAAATTTCTTCTTCCATTTTTGAGAAAAATGATTTTTCCATAAAAAAATTTATAACTAATCAATTTTTAAAATTAAATTTTTATCTAAATTTATAAATTGTCGATAACTTGACCATTTATAATCTTCTAAATTTTTACATAAACCAAACTTGGTTGGATTGTTGTGAATATAATTTAACTTTTCTAAAAATTTTCTTTCAGAAATAATATTAAAATCATAAAATCCAGATTGCCAAATTTTATATTTAAGACCTTTTTTATGGGGTAGATGAGAGCCTCTGCTCTCATCTTTTGGTTGGAGCAGAGGCTCCAACCTACCCGTTATATTTATATAATCTCTTATTTTTATAGCTGAATGTCCTTTTATCCCTTGCATTATTTTTGAAATCGTTAATTCTGGATATTTTTCTATGTCCCACCAAATTAAAAAATGTAAATGATCTGACATTATTACATAACCCAAAATCTTAAAATCTAATTTTTTTCTATAAAAATTCAATTCTTCTAATAAAATTAGACAATTTTTTTCATCTTTAAAATATGGATAATTTCTAAATGTTTTTGTTGTGATAAAATGAATTCCTTCTTGAAATTTAGGAAAATTTTTAAATTGCATTTTATTATTTTTATTTCTAAAAGTTATAATTCTTGAGACCCTACATAAAATTGTGTCTGGCATAGTAAAAATGTATAATTATTTAATAATAAATTTAATATTTATTCTAATAATAAAACAAATTTAACTATTATTGCAACCATTTTTAACTATTAAACCCAAAAAGATAAAAAAAGCTAGCCACACTTTTATGAACGGTCCCTAATTCATTCTAATTCCAATTCCCTAATTCCAATTCTTGGGGTAGATGAGAGCCTCTGCTCTCATTTTTTGGTTGGAGCAGAGGCTCCAACCTACCCAAAAAAATAAACTTTCCAACTTACCCAAAAAATAAATTAAGTAGATGCAAACCCTCACTCACATTATTTGTTTAACCATTACTAATTACTGATTTTTAATCCTGTCTCTTAATTTCTGCTCCCAACTTTTGTAATCGTTCATCAATTTTTTCATATCCTCGATTAATTTGATAAATATTATCAATTTCTGTTTCTCCTTCGGCAATAAGAGCAGCAATCATTATTGCCATACCCGCTCGAATATCTGGACTTTCTACTTTTTTGCCATATAATTTTGTTAAGCCATTAACAATCGCTCGATGTGGATCGCATAAAATAATATGCGCGCCCATTCTATTTAATTTATCAATATAAAATAATCTTCCTTCATAAATCGTTTCATGAATTAAACTAATTCCCTGAGCTTGAGTTAATAAAACAGTAAATGGCGCTTGTAAATCAGTAACAAATCCAGGATATTCATGAGTGACAATATTTGTCGCTTTTAAATTTTTAGAAGGAAATACGTGAATATAATCCTTTTTTGTTTCAAAATTTACACCAATTTTTTTTAACATTAAAAGAGGAATTTCTAAATGATTAGGATCACAATTTTTAATTAAAATATCACTTTTTGTTGCTGCAGCCATAATAGCAAAAGTGCCAGCTTCTATTCTGTCCGGAATGATATTAAAAACGTCTTTAGCTAATAATTTATTTACTCCTTCAATAATAATTGTGCTTGTCCCTGCCCCAGAAATTTTTGCTCCACAAGAATTAAGATAATTAGCCAAAGCTGAAATTTCTGGTTCACAAGCAGAATTAACCAAAGTTGTTTTACCTTTAGCCAACGTTGCCGCCATCATTAATGTTTCCGTTGCCGTAACACTAATAATTGGAAAAATAAATTTAGCGCCTTTTAATTTTTTTACTTTAAAATAAAAACCATTTTTATTTTCTTCTATTTCAACTCCCAATGCTTTAAATCCATCAATAAAAATATCAATTGGTCTCATACCAATTATACATCCACCTGGATATGGAAGTTTTGCTTCACCAAATCTTGCCAACATTGGACCAATTAAAACAATAGAGGCTCGTAATTTAGGAGCTAAACTAGAACTCAATTCTATTTTGTTAATATTTTTTGTAGAAATTTTATATTTATAATCATTAATTTTTTTCACTTTGGCTCCTAAATCTTTTATTATTTCTAACATTTGTTTTATATCTTCAATATCCGGAACATTATTAATAATAATATCTTGTTTAAATAAAAAAGAAGCGGCTAATGCTTTTAAAGCTAAATTTTTAGCTCCATTAACCTTGATTTCTCCATTTAATTTTCTTTTACCTTGAATAATATATTTCATATATAAAATATTAACATAAAATTTAAATCATTACCAATGGCACATATAAAAAGAAAATTAAAAATAAACTATGGGTTTTTAACGCCCATAGTTTATCCCATAGTTTTTTAAATTATTATTTGAAAAAAAATTAAGTCTATATTAAACTGATAATATGGAAAAAGGCTTTTGGGAAAAATTAAAAAAACCTTTCTTTATTTTAGCGCCAATGCACGAGGTGACTGATATTGTTTTTCGACAAATGTTTGTAAAATACGGCAAACCAGATGTTTTTTTTACTGAATTTGTTTCTGTAGACGGACTTTGTTCGCAAGCAAAAGAAAAATTATTGCCTTATTTTGCTTTTGAAAAAAATGAAAAACCAATTGTAGCTCAAATTTTTGGCGCTAAACCAGATAATTTTTTTAAAGTGGCAAAATTAATTAAAACATTAGGTTTTGACGGCATTGATATTAATATGGGTTGTCCTGATAAAAAAATAGAAAAACAAGGAGCTGGCGCATCTTTAATTAAAAACCCAAAACTAGCGCGAGAAATTATTCAAGCAACAAAAAAAGGTGCTGGAAAATTACCTGTGTCAATAAAAACAAGGATTGGTTATGATAAAAACATTTTGACAAGTTGGTTACCAGAACTTTTAGCCGAAGCTCCAGTAGCAATTACCATTCACGCTCGAACAAGAAAAGAAATGTTTTCCTTTCCTTCGCATTGGGAAATGATCAAAGAGGCAGTAAAAATTGCCAAAAAAAGTGAAACCTTAATTATTGGCAATGGTGATATTAAAAATCTTAAAGAAGCTAAAATAAAAGCAAAAGAAACAGGAGCAGATGGGATTATGATTGGCCGAGCAGCCATTGGAAATCCTTGGATATTTAATTCTAAAAAAGATAAACAATTAATTTCACCTTTAGAAAAAATAATAATTACCCAAGAACATGCTTTTTTATTTTATAAAAATTATCAAGAATCGAAAAATTTTGCTGTTTTAAAAAAACATTTTAATACTTATATCACTGGTTTTCCTCTTGCTAAAAAAATTCGAATACAATTAATGGAAACTAAAAATTTAAAAGAAGCCCAAAAAATCCTTGCTCAATATAAAAAAGAATTTTAAATTTTTCCTAAATCAAGGTTTTCATCTATTTTTATTTTTTCTGCAAATTCAGGCATATGACTAATTAAAATCATTGCTCCTTTATATTCATTAAGGGCTTTGGCAATTACTGGAATATGTCTAAAATTAATATGGTTCGTTGGCTCATCTAAAATCAAAAGTCCCGGACACATTAATACTAGCCGAGCAAAAGACAATAACCCTTTTTGCCCCTCAGATAAATGAGATACTTTATGTCCCATTAAATCGCCAGTAATTAAAAAACCAGCAGCAATTGATCTCATTTCTTGTTCGTCTGTGCCTGTTTTTAAAATACTTTCTAATGAATCAAAAACAGTGTCATTAAAATTCAAATTAGTAAAATCTTGACTATAATATCCCACACAAACTCCATCTAATATATTAGCTCCCTCGTTTTCATTATTTATCAGCGATCGCAAAAAAGTAGTTTTACCAATTCCATTTGGACCAGAAATTAACATACGCATACCTTTTGTTAATACCTTGTCTATTTTTTTAATTATTGGTTGATGATCCTTAATAATTTTTACCGATTTTATTGTAACAATATTTCCAAAAATATCCTGACAAGGAATTATAAAATTTCTTATTGTTTTATCTTCTCTTCTTACGTCCACTTTATTTTCTTCCATCTCTTCTGTTTCATTTCGTAATTTTTGTGCTAATTTTCGCATTTTTCCACCTTTATTAGCAAAAAAATTAACCTTTTCTTTTCGATCTTGAATTTGTTTTTCTAATTGAGCATTTTTCTTTATTTCTCTTTCTATTCTTTTTTCTATTTCTTCTACCACAGAATAATAATCTCCAACATATGTTTCAAGTTTTTTAGTAAATATATCCAAATAAATAACGCCCTCAGTAAAACAATTTAAAAAATCAGCATCATGAGAAATAACAATAACAGTTTTTTCATACATTATTAAAAATGTAATTAAATGATCAATTCCTGTTTGATCAAGATTATTTGTTGGTTCATCTAATAATAGAATATCTGGGTTTTTAATTAAGGCATAGGCCAATAACAATCGAGCTTTTTGTCCTCCAGAAAGAAAACCCACTTTTTTATCTATAGAAATAACTAAATTTACTACTTCCATTACCTTGCTTATTTTACTTTTAAGATCAGCTGGCACTATTTCAAAAGCTTTAGCAAAATATTCTTCTATTGTTAAATCAAAATCTTCTCTATTAATTACTTGCATGGCCGTACCAATTGTCGCATTATTAGTAATTGATATTTTTCCTGTTTTTGGACTAAGTTCATTTTTTATTAAACCAAAAAGAGTACTTTTGCCAGCGCCATTTTGTCCCATTAAGGTAATTTTTGAACCTTTACGAATACTAAAACTAGCCTCTTCTAAAAGAGGTTTTTTATATAAATATTCAAATGATACATTATCAAATCTCAAAATTACTTCTTCTGCCATAGTTTTATTATTCTTTTTCTTTTATTAAAATAAATAAACGACCACCCTGTCTTGCTGTTGGTTGTTCAATAACAACTTTTTCTCCTAATTGTTCAATAAATTTCTGAATAATTTGCATTGCTAAATCTGCATGTTGTCTTTCTCTTCCTTTTAAATTCATTTCTATTTTTACCTTATGTTTTTTTTCAAAAAATTTTTGAACTTGTTTTAATTTTATATCTAAATCATGTTGACTGATTCGTAAACTTAATCTTATTCCTTTTGTTTCTATGGTTTTTAATTTAGCCTTTTCTTTTCGTCTTTTTTTTTGTTCTTCGTACTGAAGTTGTCCAAAATTTAAAAACTTTGCCACTGGAGGATTTTCTTTTGGAGAAATTTCTACCAAATCATATCCCCTTTCTTTGGCCATTTCAAGAGCTTCTTTAGTAGGAAAAATTCCAATGAATTCACCTTGTTCATCAACTAATTTAACCTCTAAAGCAAATATTTTTTCATTTTTATAATAAAATTTTTTTTGTTTTTTATAAGCAGCAAATTTATTGCGATAAGTTCTCATGAAATAAAAAATTAAAATTAAAATTAATATTTTGAAAGGATTTTTAAAATCTTTTCTGATAGCTGGCTAAATTCTTTTTTAGATTGCTCAAGATTTTCTTTAGTCCTTTTTATATTTTCAAAACCATCAATAATTGGATCAAGATTAAATATAGCTTTATTTTTAATCCACGCTAATGGAGACAATTGTCCAAAATCTTTAATCAACGCCAATTCTGATTTCCAAGATTTTTCAACAAGTCCATTTCTACAATGTTTTTCTGATAAATATTTTTTAATATAACTAGGAATTTTAGCAATCCATTCTTCATTATTTTTAATTGGCTTTTTTGAATATTGATTATATGAATTTATTACATAACCTATAAACAGTCCTTCACCATCTAAAACTTTATTATGAGCGATCCCCTTATCTTTTGCTAAAACTCTTGCAGTTTTTTTCCAATTATCTTTCCATTCCTCAAAAGTATTTCCTAAATTCTCAATACCTTGAACAGAAAAAGCATCAGGCATTAAAGGCGCGATAAAATAATCAGATCCTAAAAATATAATTCTATTTTCAGAAAATTTAACAGCAGTATTAAAAGCCAATGTAGTTTTACCAACTCCTCCTTTATTATTTACAAAAATAAGTTTTTTTGAACGAATAAATTTCATTTGTTTAAAATAATTTTTTCAAAGCTTTTTGAAATGCCGGAGACAATACTTTGTCTTTGCGTTTATTTCTAGTTGTATTGCCACTCTCTCTCGCATTAAAATGATCTTGCCCGCAAACGCGATGCAAAATTTTTCCAGTTTTAGTTTTACTAAAACGTTTTGTAATTGATTTATGAGATTTTATCATAAAAATTTAGAGTAACTCGTAACTAATATATAGTTACGAAAAATAAAAATTAAATCTTATTTTAATAATACCAAATTTATAGAAAATTGTAAAATAATAAATAATAATAAGTAAAAATTTTCTATTTTTTTTCCGCCCACCAGGACTCGAACCTGGAACCAATAGCTTAAGAGGCTACTGCTCTACCATTGAGCTATAGGCGGAAAAAAAATAGAATTTAATTCTATATTATTTTTTATTTTGAATCAATATAATACAATAAAGAACATAAACCAGCAATAAAAAAACAAACAACCCAAACCCAAAATCCCGCACCCCAAATAAAAAATAATAAAAAGACAATAAAAGTGATGAATGTTTTCCCAATAATTAATGCTTGTTCAAAAAATATAGAATATTTTAATGTTCCATATTTATTGGCTTTTTTATAAGTATGTGCCATTAAAGGAATATGAATGCCAGCATTAGTGATTTTACTAAAGAGTTCTATTAAAAAAAATCCTACTGGCGTACTAATAAATCCTCGAATGAGCCATAAAATAAAATATAAAATTAAATTTTTTCTTAATATTTTTTTTCCATTACCATTATCAAAAGAATAACCAATATAAGATGTAGCAAAAACACTAATTAAAAGAGATAAAGTCATTAAACCACCAATAACTGAATAATTTTTGATAATTAAAAAAATAAAAATAGGCCAAATAATTAAATAAATCATTTCTTCGCCTAGTCCCATAAATTTCCACATTGCCTTTCTGTTTCCTAAAGCAAATAAACGTTCGAAGCATTTTTTATATGAAAAGATTTCTTTAGAAATAAATTTTTCTTTTGTTGTAAAAAGAGGAATAACTGAAACAAGAAGAATGCAAGCAACAATAATAAATAAAATATTAAATCCAAAAGAAGTAATAATCAATCCTCCCAAAATAGGGCCAATCGCTCCAAATAATAAATCAATTACATTTAATGCGCTTACCTCTTTTCCTCTTTCTTTTTCAATGCCATATTTAGCTAAGTTAGCATGATAACTAGGCCAATATAATGTTTTATAAATAATTAAAAAAATAGGGGCAATTAGAATAAAAAAAGAATAAATCGAAATTAAATAAAGAGTTAAAAAATATAGGATACAAAACGGAACAGAAAAAAAGATTGAATGTTCAAACCCAAAACGATTAATAATTTTGCCTCCCAAAGGCACAATAAAAAAGTATAAAATATAGGTTGCTAAATAAAAAAGCAAAATTTGTGGAATCGTAAAACCTAATTTATAAAAATAAAGTGGTTCAAAAATAGAAATCATTGAAAGAGCGAAACTTTTTATGGCAACAGTAATGTATAATTCAGCCACTTCTCTTTTTAAGAGACGCGGGAGTAATTTTGAAATATTAAAATAAAACATATATTTTATATAAATAAAAAATCTTTTAATTCTTCTTTAACAACTCTCCTATCATCCCATGGGATTTTTTCTCCTGATGCTACACAAATTGCTTGTTCGCAACCTTTGCCTGTGATTAAAACTAAATCCCCTTCTTTAGCTAGAGATAATGCTTTATGAATTGCATCTCTTCTGTCTAAAATTTTAAATAAATTTTTTTCTAAAATTTTACCGGAACTTATAGCGCCCAATGAAACCTGATTAATTATATTTTGAGGATCTTCATCATAAGGATCTTCATTAGTAATAATTACTATATCCGCTTTAGCTCCAGCAATTTTTCCTTTTTCACTTCTATAAGACGTATCTCTCCCACCGCCACAAGAACCCAAAAGATGAATAATCTTTTGATGTGGCAAAACTTCAATGGTTTCATAAAGTTTTGTCATTGCTCCAGGCTCAAAAGAATAATCAACTATTATAGTAAAAGGTTGCGCTTCTTTAATTAATTCCAATCTCCCAGGCACTTGCTGAATTTTACTTAAACTATCAGCAATTTTTGCCAAATCAATCCCTTGAGATAAACCAAGACAAACTGCATTCATAGCATTGGAAACATTAAATTCACCTAATATGTTTAATTTTATTTCAAGATTATTAACAATAAAATTAATGCCATGTATATCTGATTTTATTTTTCCATATTTAATTATATTATATTTATTTTGATAATTTTCATTATCAATTTTATATCCCATTTTTTCTTCAGCCCAAAAATTAAAAAAATAATCAGCTTCTTTATCATCAGTATTAATAATAATAATTTTTTTAATTTTATTTAAAATAATTTTTTTAATACCGCTATCAGCTAATTTTACAACTTTTTTATCATCAACATATTTTGTATGACATTTTTTCAAATAAGCAAATAGTTTGCCTTTAGCTTTACGATAATTTTCAAAACTACCATGAGATTCTATATGCTCTGGATAAAGACCTGTAAAAATTAAAATATCATAATTAATAAAACGATGACGAAATTGCTCAATACCTTCTGATGTTGTTTCAACAATAGCATAATGACATTTATTTTTTACCATTTCAAATAACATTTTTTGAATAAAAAAACGACCAGGCATAGTCATTTTTTTATCGTTTAACCATTCTTTTTTACCATCGCTGAACATGGCCGTAGAAATATATCCAACTTTATAACCTATATCACTCAACATCTTTGCCATTAAAAAAACGCTCGTGGTTTTACCTGTTGTTCCGGTAATACCAATAACAATTAATTTATCAGATGGAAAGCGATACCAGATTGCCGATGCAATGCTAAATAAAAAATGATAAAAAGGCCGTAAAGTTTTAAAGATTTTTAATGGAATATATTTTTTAATTTTATATAACAATTTATCCATAGTTACTAATTTTTTTTATACTATTTTTTAATAGTTTTCTTTTTTATTTCTTTTTTAGGTAAAGAGGCTACGATATTTTTTACAATTTCTACTTTTTTATTTAGTTTTTCTTTAGAAAAATTTTCTATTAAACTAATAAGTTTTTCTAACTTTGAATTTACTAATTCTAATTGTTTTTTTATATCATCTTCTTTTTCATTATTTAAAAAAATAGGTCTTGGAGTTTGTGGTCTGTCATTAAAATCTCTTTTAGGTGCTCTATCTTGATTCACCCTGCCACGTATATTGAAACAATCATTACAATATACAGGTTTTCCTGCTGTAGGACGAAAAGGAACTTCGCAAGGTTTTTTGCATTCATCACAAATTGCTCTAAACATAGTGATTGGACCTCTATCTCCTTTTCCTAAATCTCTTCCGCTAAAACGACTTCCAGCTCTTCGATTGCCTCTGTCAAAACTTCCTACACCTCGATTAAAATTTCCCATATTTTTTTCTCTCATCAAATTATTTTTTATTTAATGAGTAATTAATAAATAAATTATTTTTTATAAATAAATATTGATATAGCAGAAACAACTTTTTCCCATTCATAATCAAGCTGAATAACATGCCCTGAATTTTTCAAAATAATCAATTACTTTTTTGTGGATGAAATTTCTTGATAAAATTCTTCAGCTATTTTAGTATCTATTACTTTATCATCTTCTGATAATATTACAAGTATTGGAAGTTTAATTTCTTTATACTTTCCCTTAAAACTATTGGACAATGATGGTTTAATGGTCAAAACCAGTTATTTTTTTATATTTAGTCGAATTTCTAAAAAGTTCCATATATAATTTTTCAAATTCTGAAAGCCCTTTAATCTTTTTAATAAACTTTTTTTTAGTGGCAGAAACATACTGTCTAGAACAATTATATTTTTCCCCAATTTCTTCTTCTGTTTCTAATTTTACATTGTTTAAACCAAATAAATCTCCTAAAATATCTTTTTTTTTCTGTGAAATTTGTGATTGAAAAATTCTTTCTTTAATATAGCTCATAAACCTTTCAGACACTATTTCTTGCTTAATGACTGGCTCTTCATTAGAAATAAAATCCCCTAAAACTGTATCGCCATCATTGTTAGCTGGTGTTTCTAATGAAACTACTTTTTGAAATGCCTGCATTATGCTTCGTATTGTTTCATGATCAACTCCCATTTTCTTGGCAATTTCTTCTAAAGATGGCTCTCTTTGCAATTCTTGAATTAAAGTATTTTTAGCTTGTTCAAATCTCCCAATTTTTTGTATTATACCTTCAGGAAGATGAATAATTCTTGATTGCTCAGCTATAGCTCTAACCACTTCCTGTTTAATCCAAAAAATAGCGTAAGTGGAAAATTTATAACCTTTTCGATAATCAAATTTTTCTACTGCTTCCAATAAACCAATATTTCCTTCTTGAATTAAATCAGATACTTCAAGTCCTTGATCCCTATACTTATTAACAAAAAAAATTACCAATTTTCTATTAGCCAAAATAATCGTATCTTTAATTTTTTTAATTTCCTTTTCATTTCTTTCTTCTTTTGCATTTTCTAATTCTAAAGCTTGAAATAATTCTTCATTTTTTTGAAACAATTCAAACTCCTTCCCTTTTTCTAAAAAAGATCCTTCCTCAATTTCTTCTTCTAATAAAAGATTTTCATCTTTTGGTTTGTCATTAAAATAAAATTCATTTTCTCTCATATTTTTTGTAATTATTTTAAATATTTTCTGTGTTTTAATTTCTTAGGCAAGTATTCCTGCGATTCTTGATAATAAAAATCCGGGCTATATTTATAATCCTTGCCATAATTTAAATCTTTCATTAATTTTGTCGGCGCATTGCGAAGATGTAAAGGCACAGGTAAATTACCATACCGTTCAACATCTTTTTTTGCTTTTTCATAAGCACAATATAAATCATTTGATTTTTTACATTTTGCTAAATAAACAACAGCTTGTGCTAAAATAACATTACATTCAGGCATACCAATAAAATGGCAAGCATTATATACGGACACAGTTTGCTCTAAAGCGCGAGAATTTGCCAAACCAATATCTTCGCTGGCAAAACGAACTAATCTGCGAGCAATATACAAAGGATCCTCTCCTGCTTCTAACATTCGCGCCAACCAATACAATGAGGCATCAGCGTCAGAACCGCGCATTGATTTATGCAAAGCGGAAATAATATTATAATGTTCATCGCCATCTTTATCATAAAGCAAATACGATTTTTGAAACGCTTCTTTTATAATTTTAAAAGTAATATTGTTTGACAAACTAGACGCGTATTCCAAAACATTCAAGGCAACTCGCGCATCGCCATTTGACATCTGGCTAATTTTTTTCAAAATATTTTTTTCTATTTTTAAATTTAAATCACCCAATCCTTTTTCTTTATCTTTTATCGCCTTGTTTAAAATTTCAATTAAATGTTCTTCGCTTAATTGTTTTAAAACAAAAACCCGACATCTAGAAAGCAGGGCCGAGCGAACTTCAAAACTGGGATTTTCAGTTGTCGCGCCAATTAAAGCAATTAGTCCTTTTTCAACATAAGGCAAAAGTCCATCTTGTTGAGTTTTATTCCATCGATGAATTTCGTCAATAAACAAAATCGTTCTTTTATTTTGCAATTTATTTTCTTGCGCTTTTTTGATAATCTCTCTTAAATCTTTTACCCCGGACGAAACCGCGCTAATTTGAATAAAATCTGATTTTGTTTGTTTGGCAATAATATTTGCTAATGTTGTTTTGCCGCTTCCCGGTGGTCCCCAAAAAATCATTGAAGGCGTTTTGTCTTCTTTTATGGCTTGATTTAACATTTTGTCCGAACCTAAAATATCATCCTGTCCTAAAAAATCCTCTAATATTTCCGGCCTCATTCGATCGGCCAATGGCGATAATTGATTTTCTTGCATAAATTTTTATTAAAATCCTTGAAACTATATATTTTATAATATTTCAAAGTATACTACATTTAATAATTAAATTCTATTTTATTACTTTTAATTTGCTCAATAATTTTTTCGTCAATGTTTGACCAATTAATAAAATTTTCTAAAAATTTATTTTTTTCTTTGTTGTCCATTAATTTTACTTGACTGGCTATTGATTTAAAAGGAAATAAATAAAATTCAAGCTTATTTTGTTCTTTTGATTGAATTACATTTACACCAACCGCCAATCCTTCTTGCGTGTCTTTTGAAAAATATTGATCAAAAATAAAATTACCCAAAGAATAAAAAATTGGTTTATTACGATAAATTTCCATTCCTTGAACAACATGCGGATGATGACCAATAACAATATCAGCTCCAGCGTCAATTAATTGATAAGCTATTTCTTGCTGGGTTTTACTGAATTTATGACTATATTCTGTTCCCCAATGAATATTAACAATTATTAAATCAGTTTTATTTTTTATTTTTTTAAAAATATCATCAAGCTTTTTCTTGTCTAATTCGCTATAAACCATACTTAATCCAATTAAACCAATTTTACGATTGTCTATTTCAATAATTTTGCTTGCGCATTTTTCATCAATCATTCCATCGCGACAACCAGAATAATTTAATTTTAATTTGTCTAAATTTTGCGTAGTTTCTGTTATTCCTTTTTCACCTTGATCTGAAAAATGATTATTCGCCAAATTAAAAAAATTAAAATGATATTTTTTTAATGCTTTTATAATCTCGGGATTAAAAGCAAAATCATAAGCCATTTTTGGATTGTAATGAGCGCCATTATTTGTCGTCGCGCCTTCTAAATTAGCGCTAATTATATCAATGCCTTGAAAAAATCTATTCTCTTCACCAGCCAATTTAGAAAAAAAATAATCTAACCCATGTTGTTTTATTTTTTGACCAACATTGCGATCAAGCATTAAATCGCCAAAAAAAAGAAAGTTAATTAAACTTTCTTTTTTTACTTCGTGTTTTTTAAAATAAAAAAAATTATGGCTGGTTGTTGGTTCGTCTGTTTTTTGTATTAAAGTTCCTGAATTGGTTGAAAAAATTAATTCGCTATTTTTCGCTTTTATTTTTTCTAAATATTTTAACAAAACATAAATAGAAGAGGGAGAATCTATTTCTAAATTATAAATTTTATCAAAATCAAAATTACTGATTACTGAGTTGCTTTTTTGGTCATGAAAATTGGCGACTGCTGTTGGCTGATAGTGCGAAAAATCAACGCTACTCAAAACTAAAATTTTTTCTGGATCAACATTTTCATAAATTGCTTTGGCTAATTGCGTACTTTTTTCTGAAGAAGTTTTATTTTTTAAAATGATTGGAACGATTTGAGAATCAGGAAAACTTTTTTTAATAAAACCAACCAACCCAGAGATTGAATGTTCGGCAATAAACGGTTCTTCTTCAATATTGATGCCAGCTATTTGTTTTAATTTTTCAATTAAATTAAGATCCGGTTCAATTATTCCATAAGGAGTTTTCCATTGAGCTTGAGATAAAATAATATCAGACTTGCCTTGTCTAAAATGATTGGGTCCGATTAAAATAATTGTTTCATAATTATTTTGTTTAATGCCTTCAAAAAACGCGGCGATTTTATCTTTGACAATTAAATGATGAGGAATTATTCCGCCATAAATTTTAGAATCAGCTGATTTTATTTGTCCAATTGCTTGTTCATACGCCTCATCAAAAAATTCTTTTTTTGAAAAATAAGAATAATGAGTTGGCATATTGCTTGGAGCGATATTATTTTTTTGCGCAGTTGATAGATGTAAACCCTTGCTCGCATCTTTAAAACTAGATTGATAACAAAAAATTAATCCTGCTTGAATTATTATTAGCAGGATTAATATTGAGAAAAGCATTGTGGTTTTTATTCTTTGCATTTAGTTATTTTTTCTGTTAGATAATTTTTTATTTCTTCTAACAGGCAATTTAAAATTTTTGCCAGTTACTATACTTTTTTTCGTTTTTTGTTCTAATTCTAATCTAGCGTTTTTAGCAATTCTTCCGCCTTTTTTAGCTGGAATCTTGTTTTCTTCCAAACCTTTTGTTTCCATAGTTTCAGCGATTTGACGAGTGGAAAGTTCCGCTAATGCTGTAAAAACTAATTCAGCGTCAGACATATGATCGCGTAAATTTTCTGTTTTTAACTTTTTCAAATTTTTATGCTCCTTAACAGATAAATCGCTCCATTCTTGATGGATAATGTTTGTCAAAATAGCGTATTCATCCTGCTCCTTAACTTCATTATTTTTCCAATAATCTGTTAGTTTATTTCTAATTTCCTGCCCCATCATTCTTTGTTGTATCCATTTTTGACTTCTGCCCATTTTTTGCCAATAATCTCTTGATCTATTTAAAGCTTTTTCCGGATCAGATATTTCTTGAATTCTTTCATAACCAACTTTTGCCAGCCATAATTTAATTGGCTCTGCTTTTGGACTTGGAACTGACTGAATTAATCTCAATAACATTTCCACATCTGCAACATCAGTAAAACGCATTTTCCCATCTGTCGCCACCATTTTCAAACCGTTACATTTTGTAACGGTTTTATTTGAACCTTCATCAATAAGACGTTTTTTTAATACACGCCAATAAACTTGTGGATTATCGCTATTTGTCAAAATAGCAATGATATCAACAATGGCAAAATACCATTTTTCTTGTTTCTCGTCCCAATGGCGACGAATCTCTTTATTTTGAAAAACAATAAGTTGATTATTTTTCATATTTTAAATTTTTTAAAAAATCTATTTATTTTAATAATCATCAGATTTATTTAAAATAATAACAATATAAAATTTAATTACTTTCTTAACGCGCCACCCCATTCAACAACAGTAAAACCATTTCTTTTTGGAATTGAAATTTCTTGCTCTTCAATTGGAACTGGTTTATCTAAACCTTGATAATCCATAAATACTTTAATAACAGTGTCTGGCTGAGGCAAAACATTTAACGGCGCGATTAAATTAAACTCTTTTTGCGAAACAAAAGTTATAAAATAATAATTATCTTTTTGCATCTTAGGCAACCAAAAATCAATAAATTCATCAATTTCTGTTTGAATTAAACCAATTAGCTACATTCAACAGCTGGAAGATATTTAGCGTTTTTAAATTCAATAAATTCTCCAAATGGATCTTGCCAATAAATAAGCGGGTGTTCTTTGACAAATTCTTCAAAACTTATTTTTGTTTTTTCTTGTTTTTTTACTTCATCATATCCCGGATAGTAATTATTATAGATTTCTTTTAAAATACTATTTTCAGCATTTTTGATAGTAAAATTTTTATCTTTTAATTCATAAATAGCATTGTTATTTGCCGTTTGTCCAACTTTTTCTAATTGAGAAATATCAGTAATATAATCGGCGTAATTATAACAACCAAAAGAGCCACACATACCAGTTTTTTGAAAAGTATATTCATTACTATTTTTACTGTCATCCAACCAAATAAAATCCAACATATTAGGAATTATACCTCCGTAGGCAAACATACTTTTATTATTAGATCCTTCGCTATTTCCTGCTAAACCAATAAAATCTAAATCCAAATAATATTCTTTGGCTGTTCCATCCGGCGCTTTAATAAAAAAACAATTGCTTTCTTTGTCTTTATAAACAAATTCATTTTTACTATATTCAAAAAGTTTTTTTGGTTCTTGATAATCATTAATTAATAAAAATGGTTCTTTTAAATTTTTTATTAATTTAATTTTGGAATTTAGTATTGAAATATTGACTGGCAATTTTTCTAAATCAGAAATTACAGTTTTATCATCTATAATACATAATTCTTTTAGAATATCTAAAGGTTCTTGTGAATATTTAGAAAGTAGAACAAGACGATCATCCTTTGTTTTAATTACACGAAACATTTGTTCTTTATACATCCCTTCTTGTCCTGATATACATTTTAAAATAAACAATTCTCCACCTAAATAATCACCTTGCGCTATTACGCCAACTTTATAAATTTTAACGCTATCTTCAAAAACGTCCTTATCAATTTGACTACCTATGTTCTCTTTTTTGCTATTAAAATTCTTTACTACTTCCTCGATTTGCGCATAAGGAAATAATTGCCCAAAAATTGTTGTAATTGGCCACTCATTCCAAGCAACCACAATATTTTTTTCTGATGTACTGGTTGATAATTTTTTATCAGCCAATATCTCATTCTCATTGCTAATATTATTTTCTGGAATAATATTAACTTCTTGTTTTTTATTATCAATTTTATTATTTTGTTTTAAATACAAAAAATAAACAGTACCAATGTTTATAATTACCAAAACAATAATCGCGATAATTAAAATTAAATTAATTTTTTTAGTCATATTATTTTTTATTAAAAATAAAATTCATTTTATTATTTATAATAATATATAAAATTATCCTTTTGTCCATTTTTATTTATAAATATCGGAGGAGAGATTCGAACTCTCACAGGTTTCCCTACTAGGCCCTAAACCTAGCGCGTCTACCAATTTCGCCACTCCGACAAAATTAAAATAATTTTAAATTTTAAATTTTATTTGATGCTTCGCAAATTTCTTTAAAATCACAAAATTTACATTTAAATTGATTAGGAGTTGGAGCAAAATCACTTTTTTTAATTTCCTCAATTATTTTAATAATTTTTTCTTTCAAAAAATTTAATTCTTTTTCTTTCCCAAAAAAAGAAATTTTTTTATTCTCATTTAAATAATGAAAAGTTAATTTTAATGATTTTCCTTTAAAAATTTCTTGTGCGGCCATTTGATAAATTAAAAGTTGTTCCTTATCTTCTATGGTTATTTTTTTTTCATCCTTAACCTTCCCTGTTTTATAATCAATAATTTCAATTCCATTCTCTGTTTCATCTACCCTATCCATTACTCCTTTAATAATAAAATCATTTAATTTAAAATTAAATCCCAATTCTAAATATTTAACTTTTGGTGGATTATTTTTAATTGAATTAAAAAATTCTTTTAAAATTTCTTCTCCTATTTTTTTATATTCTTCTTGATGTTTTTTATTTTCATACCAATCATTAATCCAACTTTCTTTATAAATTTGTAATAATTGATCTGAAGAAAAAAATAAATCCATTTGTTCTACATTTAAAGGAGTAATTATTCTTTGAAAAAATTTATATAAAGTACTATGCATTGTTTTTCCAAAACTAAAAGTAAATCGTCCTTTAATCGGAATACGTAAAATATGAGCAAATTTATATTGCAAAGGACAAGTTTCAAAAGCCCTAAATTGAGTAAAACTAAATTTTTTTGGAAAAAAATATTTTATATCTTTTTCAATTTCATCAGAATTTATAGCAAATTTTTTAGAATATTTTTTTATAAATTTATCTACTATTAATTGATTATCTATTTTTTCAACAGAATTTTTATTTTTTAAAATTGATTGAATTTTGATTTCATCTAAAAATCTTGATAATTTTTTACTTCTTTGCCCGCCATAATCTTCAGCAGAAGTAAAAAAAAGTCCCATTTTGGCACGAGTCATTGCCACATAAAATAAACGCCTTTCTTCTTCCAAATGAATATCCCCTTTTGGAATAATTTCTTTGATTAAAGCATTAGACAATTCAATACTTTCTTTTTTTTCAATTGTAGGAAAACGACGATCAACTAAATTAACAATAAAAACATATTTAAATTCCAAGCCTTTTGCTCCATGAATAGTCATTACTTTTACTGCTTCTGGTCCCTCTTTTAAATCATCTTTTAAAGCGCCTTCATCACCTGCTTCTAAAATTAATTCTAATTCTTCTTTAAAATTTTTTATTGATTTATCAATATTATTTCTTTCAAATTCTTCAATTTTTTTAAAAAACTGATTTAAAAAATTAATTGAATCTTCATTTTTTTTACATTCGGATTGTATTAATAATTTAAGATAGCCAGTGTCTTCTAAAAAAGCAAAAACCACTTTACTGACACTTTTTTCTCGAGCTAATTGACTATGTTTTTGAATAAATCCTAAAAGTTTATTTGTCTGCTCTATTGTTTCTTTAGAAAATCCACCCAAAATTACAGCTTTATTTAAAGTTTCAAAAAGAGACCAATTTTTTCTTCGAGCCCAATAATTTAAATTTATTAAATCTTTAGTTTCTATTTTAAAAAGCGGGCAATTTAAAATTCGATAAAGTGCTGGACTTTCATGATAATCATCTAATAATTTTAAATAAGCCCAAATATCTAAAATTATTGGTTTATTATAAAGTCCTTGTTTAGCAACAAATTGATAAGGAATTCCTGCTTGTTCTAATGCCTGACAAAATGGTTCGGCTTGAGAATTAGCCCTAACTAAAATAGCAAAATCATTCCAACTGCAATTAGTTGATAGACAATTAGAAACTGGAGATTGGACATTTGATTGTAATTCTATAATTTTTTCTATTACTTTTTGAACCTCTTGTTCTTGTGTTTTAAAATGCAAATGTTCAATTATTCCCTGCCCTATTTGTTGAGAGATAAGTTTTTTGCTTAATTTTGACATATTTATTTAACTATTTTTTTTACTATTTCAATCAATTCCTCGTCTGAATAATATTCAATAATAATTTGTCCACCCTTTTCTTGAGGTAAAATTTTAACTTTTGTTCCTAAGGTTTCTCTTAAATTTTCTTCTTTTTCTTTTAAATTAGGGTCTAATAAAATATTTTTTTTAATTTGCTTGCTTTTCTTTTTTATATTTTCTACTGCTCTCACACTTAATTCGTTTAAAAGAATTTTTTCAAAAAGTTTTAATTGCTCATTGGGATTATTTAAACCTAAAATTATTTTTGCATGCCCTAAACTAATTTTACCTAAAATCAAAGCCTCATGAATTTTTTTTGGCAAAATCAAAACTCTTAAAATATTAGCGATCGTCGCTCGATTCTTGCCCACTTTTTTTGCAACTTCTTCTTGTGTTAAATGAAATTCATCTATTAATCTTTGATAGGCTCGCGCTTCTTCAACAGGATTTAAATTTTGTCTTTGGATATTTTCTACCAAAGCCAATTGTAATTTTTTTGACGCATTTACTTTTTGAACTACTACTGGCACGGTTTTTAATCCAGCTATCTGAGATGCTCTTAATCTTCTTTCGCCAGCAATTAATTCAAAAAATCCCTGCTCTTTGTCTTTACTAACCACCAAGGGTTGTAAAATTCCATGCTCTAAAATAGAATCAACCAATTCTTCCATTGCCTCGGGATTAAAATTTTGTCTAGGTTGTTTGGAATTTTTTTTAATTTTTTCTATTAATATTTCAAAAACACCATTTTGATTTTTTTCTTTTTGATCAAAATTAAAATAATCAGAAGATTTTTTTTCTTTTTTAAAATTTTTTTGAGAAATATTTTGATTAGGAATTAAAGCTCCTAATCCACGTCCTAAATGTTTCATAATAAAAATAGCATTAGCTTTTAAAATATTAAAATGCATCTAAAATTTCCATGGCCAATTTTTCATAAGCTTCAGCTCCTTTTGAAATTGGATCAAACTGTAAAATTGTCTGTCCAAAACTAGGAGCTTCAGCTAATCTTACTGATCGAGGAATAATTGATTGAAAAATTTTATAAGGAAAATGTTGATGAAGTTCCTGCAAAACAGCTTCAGATAATTTATTTCTTTTGTCATACATTGTAATCACTGCCCCTAAAATTTCTAACTCTGGTTTTAAATTTTTTTGAACAAGATTAATTGTTTTTAAAAGTTGTGCTAAACCTTCTAAGGCATAATATTCAGCTTGAACTGGAATTAAAATTTTATCTGTCGCCATTAAAGCATTGATTGTTAAAAGACAAAGAGATGGCGGGCAATCAATAATAATATAATCATAATTATTTTTAATTTCTAAAATAGCTTTTGCTAAACAAAATTCTCTGTCTTTTAAATTAATTAATTCTATTGTCGCGCCAGCTAAAGACTCATTGGATGGAGCAACATAATAATTAGAAAAAAAAGTTGGTTGAATTATTTCTTTAAATATTTTTTTTCCTATCAAAACTTCATAAACTCCTTTTTCTTTGTTTTTACATTCAATTCCTGTGCCCGAAGAGGCATTGCCTTGGGGATCAAAATCAATTAATAAAACAGATTTTCCTAATTTTGCTAAAAAAGCCCCTAAATTAACAGCAGTTGTTGTTTTTCCTACTCCACCTTTTTGATTAACAATTGAAATTATTTTACACATAAAATAAGTATACTAAATTTATATCTTTTTGACAATTTTAAAACTGACCCTTTTTAAGATCAGTTTTTATTTTAAATATTACCTTAATTAAATTATAAACTTTTAATTTTTATTTAATATTCCCACTTCTTTAACTTTAAAGCTTCTTTTGCCGCGCTTACTTGCGCTTCTTGTTTAGACTCTCCTTCTCCTTTAGCTATTAATTCTTCTTCTAAATAAACCCCTATTTGAAAATGTTTGGCGTGATCAGGCCCAGTTTCTTTTAAAACTTTATAAAAAGGAGTTACCTTTTCCTTTTCTTGCGCAATTTCTTGAAATTTACTTTTTGGATCAATGTAAGTTTTTTGAATTAAAATTTCAGGTAATTTTACTAAAAAATATTTTTCAATAAATTTCTTTGTTTTCTTGTAATCTTGATCTAAATAAATAGCTCCGATTAAAGCTTCTACTGCATTAGCTAAAATATAACGTCGCGCTTTTCCTTTTGAATTTTCTTGCGCTTCTCCTCTGCTTAAAAAAATATATTCATCTAAATCAAGTTCAAAGGCCAATTCAGAAAGCATTTGAGAATTTACTAAACTTGCTCTAAGATTAGTTAATTCTCCTTCTGGTTTATTTGGATACAAAATATATAAAAATTCTGTGACAACTAATTCTAAAACAGCGTCTCCTAAAAATTCTAAACGTTCATTATGTCCTAAAGAAAAATTTGGATTTTCATTTAAATAAGACCGATGAATTAAAGCTTGTTTTAATAAATCCTTATTTTTAAAAATTATATTTATTTTTTTTTCTAATTCAGATAAATTTTTTTTCATTTTTTATTTTCAAAATTATCCTTATAAAGAGCGCCTAAAACACCACTAACAAATTTTCCAGAAGAATCCCCGCCAAATGTTTTTGCTAATTCTATACTTTCATTAATAGCTACTTTGGGAGGAACTTCAGAAGAAAAAATAAGTTCATAAATTCCTATTCTTAAAACATTGCGATCAACAACGGTAATATTTTCGATTGGCCATTCGGGTGCATATTTTTGAATACATTGATTTATTTCTTTTATATTTTTAATAATTCCATTTATTATTTTTTCTATAAAATCTTGATTATTAATTTCTGAAGCAAAATTTTTTAAATTATTATTTAAAATAACTAGTATTTGTTCATTTTTCTCTTCATTAAAATCCCATTGATAAAGTGTTTGCAAAATAATAGACCGCGCTAAATGACGATTGGACATAAAATTTACAAATAAAATTAATTTTAAATTTATAATTTATAATTCATCTTTTATGGTTTTTAAAATTTCCTCTCTAATTTCTTTTTGTAATTTAGAATTTTCTTTTAAAAAATTCTTTGTTACTTCACGACCAACACCTAATTTTGTTTCTTTAAAAGAATAAGAATTTCCTGTTTTAGAAATCACTTTATGTTCTACTCCTAAATCTAAAAGATCACCGGTAATAGAAATTCCTTCATTATACATTATATCAAATTCACAAACTTTAAAAGGAGCGGCAACTTTATTTTTAACTATTTTAGCTTTAACTCGATTACCAATAATTTTCTCCGCTTGTTTAATTTGTACTGCTTTTCTCACTTCAATTCGAACTGAAGAATAAAATTTTAAAGCCATACCACCAGTCGTGGTTTCTGGATTTCCAAAAAATACCCCAATTTTCATTCTTACTTGATTAATAAAAATTACCGCAGTTTTTGTTTTACTCACAATTGCTGTTAATTTTCTTAAAGCCTGACTCATTAATCTTGCCTGCAAGCCCATATGCGAATCTCCCATTTCCCCTTCTATTTCAGCTTTTGGTGTTAACGCGGCAACAGAATCAATTACAATTACATCAATACCATTAGAACGAACTAATGTTTCAACAATTTCCAAAGCCTGTTCTCCTGTGTCTGGCTGAGAAATTAAAAGTTCATCAATATTAACTCCTATTTTTTTAGCATATTCTGGATCAAGAGCGTGTTCAGCATCAATAAAAGCAGCTATTCCGCCTTGTTTTTGAACCTCAGCAATTATATGTTGAGTTAAAGTTGTTTTCCCTGAAGCTTCCAAACCAAAAATTTCCGTTATTCGTCCTCTAGGAACACCCATCACTCCCAAGGCAATATCTAAAGAAAGACAACCAGTAGGAATTGTTTCTACTTTCATTGTTTTAGATTCACCTAATTTCATAATTGATCCTTCACCAAAGCGTTCTTTAATTTGAGAAATCGCTTCAAAAGTAGCCTTGTTTTTATCTGACGTTTTTAATTCTTTTTGCATAAAAATTAATTATAAAAATAAATAAATTACTTATTTTTTATATAATATCAAATTTTTAAAATTTATCAAGAATGTGTATAATTTTTTTTGTAGGGTCTCCAATTTGGTGCCCATTGTTTGAAAATGCGCGAACCTTTTTTTTGAACGAAACTG
This sequence comes from Candidatus Kuenenbacteria bacterium HGW-Kuenenbacteria-1, assembly GCA_002839745.1. Classification (NCBI taxonomy): domain Bacteria; phylum Candidatus Kueneniibacteriota; species Candidatus Kuenenbacteria bacterium HGW-Kuenenbacteria-1. The sequence continues at coordinate 76,522 of PGYQ01000001.1, read as the reverse complement.
ACTGATTGCCGCGTTTCGCGTAGCAGAACCGAAACCGAACGCTCGGGCGGGCAAAAAGGAAGAGGGTTGGGAGGAAGGAATTTTTGCCCGCCCTCGCTTTCGCCGCTTCTTTTTTCGCCGCCGCAATTTTTCGTGCCAGCAAAGCTGGCGCGCCGCCTAAAACTATTTCTTAATTATAAGTTTAACAAATATTATCGTCTTTGTAAATTTTTGCTTGACAGATATTTATCCTTTCTGATATACTTACCGAGTGGTAAGTATACAATAATAAAATTATAAAAAATATGGAAATAATTGCAAAAAAATCTGAGGGTGTTATTCAAGACACCAAGAATCACATCATTAATACAGCCCGTAAGTTTTTTTCTGAATATAGCTATTTGGGTGTTTCAATGAATGATATTGCAAAAAAATTAAATATTACCAAAGCTGCGCTTTATTATCATTTCACCGGCAAAGCAGAAATCTATGGAAAAGTGATTGATAATGTTTTTAATGATTTAAATCTAACCCTTACTCAAGCATTAAGCGAAACTGCGGTTGATAAAAAATTGCACAAAATAATTAAAAATTATTTAGATTTTGGTTTTAAGGAAAAAAATCTTATCAAGGCTTTAGTTGTAAAACTTTCGCCAGCTGACTCTAAAATAACAAAGCGAACCGAAAAATTAAGAGAACAGGTTGCTAATGTAATTCAGCCAGTGATAGAGGAAGTTTTTTCAAGCAAAAAATTAAATAAAAAAGTTGATAGTCGATTATTAACATCTTTGCTTACTGGTATGATGGACGGATTACTTTTGGAGTATTCTTTTTTAAATAAAAAAATTGACTCTGAAAAAGTATCTAATCAAATTGTTACGATTTTATTTTAAATCATAAATTTATGTTAAGCATTGTTATTCCAACTTTCAACGAAGAAAAATTTTTACCGCATCTTTTAAAATCTCTTAAAGATCAGGTATTTAAAGATTTTGAAATTATTGTGGCCGACAATAATTTAACTGATACTACACGCTTGATTGCTTTAAAAAGCGGAGCAAAAGTGGTTGGGGGCGGATTGCCGGCTTGCGGTCGTAATAATGGCGCTAAGGTTGCTCGTGGTGAGTGGCTATTGTTTTTAGACGCTGATGTAATTTTACCGCCTGATTTTTTAGAGAAGGCTGTTAAAGAAATTAACGGTTCAACTCTTTCTTCCGCTTCTTGTTTGATTAATCCCTTGAGCGACAGAAAAATAGATAAGTTTTTGCATGGCGCAGTTAATTTATATTTTCAGGCAACTAAAAAAAGGTTTTCTCATGCGCCAGGTTTTTGTATCTTTGCCAAGAAAGAAGTCCATCAATTAATAGGTGGCTTTGATGAAAAAATTAAATTAGCCGAAGACCACGATTACGTTTTAAGGATAGGCAGAGAATTGAGAAATTCGATTTTTTGAAAAGTATTCAAATACCCGTATCTGTCAGAAGGCTAGATAAGGATGGACGTTTTAATATCGCCACAAAATATCTTGCTGTTGAAGTGCATCTTATTTTATTTGGGCCGATATATTCAAATATATTTAATTATAAGTTTGGACACTTTGACTAAAAAATTAAATAAATAAACTTATGATAGAAACAAATTCAAAATTAGTAAAACACATCAACGAGTTTGAAATGTTGGTGTTGGATAATTTTCACGGCAAAATCAAAGGTAAAAAATACCGAGATGAGCAGTGGGAAATTATAGAAAAAATAATAAAGGTCGGAAATCAGGCAGAAATCGAAGCTACCAAATTATTCTTAAAGAATTTTGAAACTGAAAAAACAAGTTCAAAGTAAAAATTATAAAAAAATGAGAGAATTTATTGACGAAGATAAACCTGAACCTATTGATGAGTCGGCAAAGCAGGCCTTGCAAGACAAGGAATATAACAAAAAAATGATAAATTATGACAAAGATTTAGCTAAGGTTTTTGATCCTATTTGGGAAAAGGAATATAAAAAATCAAAAAAAGTCGAGGATTAGCCCGCCTCAAGGGTTTTATAGATTAATTAGAAAGGATGTAAAATTATGCCAACAAATTTTCTAACAAACATAGATTGGTCAAGTCCAACAACAATTGGAATAGCAATAATCGCCGTTATAGCCATTGGCGGTTATCTTTGGTGGGCATGGTCAGAAAAAAGCCACCCTTCAATCAATAAAAGCATTTCAGACGCTCCATTACTAAAATTGTTTACGATAACAAAATGGAGCGTCTCATAATGCTTCTATAATTTAAAAATAGTTTTATGCATAAAGAATATAAACCAATAAAATTCCCAGCAGACGAATCAGGACATAATTACATAATTGAGTGGTGGTATTTTAACGGTCACTTAAAAGACAAGGACGGCAACGGATATTCTTTTATGGATTGCTTTTTTAAAGTGGATGTTAAAAAAGTAAAAATTCCATTTTTAAGCAAGATACCGCTTAAAACATCTTATTTTTCTCATTCCCTTGTTTCGGATTTAAAGCATAAAAGTTTTCACCATAGAATAGCCCCATTTTCTGTCATTTCTGACGATAGTTTTTCCAAGCCCCTGCTTTATATAAATTATCTTAATCCAGAAATCAAAAACGGTTATACCAACTGCGTTATTGAAAAAACCGGCGAATCAACATATCACATAAAAAACGAGGATATTGATTTAATTTTGACTTCAACTAAAAAGCCACTGCTTGAGGGCGGAAAAGGATACCTTGATCTCCATTCCAAAACTACCTATTACTATTCATTAACTAACTTAAAGACAGAGGGCAGAATAAAAATTAAGGGCAAATGGATAGATGTTACCGGCAAATCGTGGATGGATCATCAATGGGCGGACGCGAGTTACTCCAAGGATAAATGGGATTGGTTTTCGGTGCAATTGGACAATAAAACAGAAATGGTTTGCGGATTATATGATGACGGCAAGGTGAAAACTTACTTTGCGGATATTTCTTATGCGGATAACCACCAAGAACATTATCAGGAAGTCGAGATTACTCCTTTGGACGAACGATGGACAAGTCCAAAGAGCAAGGCGGTTTATCCATTGGCATGGAAAATCAAAATGCCGGCAAAAAATATTGATTTAAACCTAACGGCAAAAATTGAAAATCAGGAAATGCTATTTGGTTCGATTAACTATTGGGAGGGACCGCTTCGCGTGGAAGGTTTGTTTGAAAATAAAAAAGTAAGCGGTGTCGGCTTTATGGAATTAGTCGGCTACCCCTCGCAATATAGCAATGCAAAATATATCAGCGATGAAATAGGCAAAACAGCAAGCCGGTTTCTCTCGATGGCTAAAAATAAGACCTTTAATTTAACTGGTGATATTAAAAAAAGATAATTAAACTAGTTGCGGAATAACTCAATAAGATAGACTATCCTTATAAATTTTGGAATTAGCAATATTTTAATTGATAATTCCAGAGTCCACAAGCTAAAAACATAACCTTATCATTAAATTTATTTGTTTTATTCCTAAATTTGTCAGTTACAATTCGCAATCTTTTAATGCCAGCGATAGCATGCTCGGAAGAAATCCGAATACCAGAAATAATTTTATGTAGGGTCTCCTTTTTTTTCTGCAGGCGGGGCGAGCAAACCTCTGCTTCCACCCGCAAAAAATCACGAAATCCAATTTGGTGCCCAGGAGAGGACTTGAACCTCCACACCTCACGGTACTAGGTCCTTAACCTAGCGTGTATACCAATTTCACCACCTGGGCAAAAATTAATTTTCAATTTTCAATTTTAAAATTTAATTTATTTTCTACAAGCTATAAGCTATTTTTTATTTCCGCGTAATTAAATACTGGACCATTTTTACAAACATATCGTGAACCAATGGCACAATGCTGACAAATTCCAACTCCGCAATGCATCCGACGCTCTAAAGATAAAAAAATATTTTCATCTGGAATATTTAATTCTTTTAACTTTTGAACAACAAATTTATACATTATTGGAGGACCGCAAAGAAATGCTTGTAAAGACAAATAACCATTTGCCAATTTTACATTATCAAATAAGACAGTGATTAAACCTATGTCGCCTTTCCATTTTAAATCTGGTTTGTTAAGAACAATATGTAAATCTAAAAATTTTTCCCATTGCTTATATTCATCTTTAAATAAAAGTTCATTATAATCTTTCACTCCATAAAAAAGAATAATTTTATTTTTTATATTTTGTTTTTGATCTTGTATTGTTTTAATAATTGATCTCAAAGGTACCAACCCTATCCCACCACCAATCAAAAGCAAATTTGTTGTTGAATTTTCAATTTTAGGAAAACCATTTCCATAAGGTCCTCTAATTTGAATCTCGTCATTAATTTTAAGAGAATGTAATTTTATTGTCAATTGTCCCGCTTTTCGAACACAAATTTGAAAAAAATCTACGTTTACATTTGAAGAACATATAGCAAAAGGCGCTTCGCCAAAACCCAATATCCCAACTTCTATAAATTGACCTGGGGTAAAGAAAAAATCTTTTTGATCTTTCTTTTTTTTAAATTGCAAAGTAAAAAGTTTAACCTCTTTGGTTTGGGTTTTAATATTTTTAATAATAGCTGTTTTGGATTGATAAATATTTTTCATAAAAATTTGACAAGGTTGAACCCCGTATATTTATTTTTTAATTTTTTCCAATGTTTCTCTAATATTAATTCCTGCAGGACAAACCTTGATGCAACGACCGCAACCAACGCATCCAGAAAAACTATATTCCTCAGGAATTCGGACAAATTTATGATAATACCAATTATAAATTCTTTTAGCTGTACTATCTAAAAATTTATATCCTCCAGCAATTTCTGAAAATTCTTGATAAAAACAACTTGCCCAACATTGTACTCTTTGTCCTTTATTTTTTTCTAAATCCATTTGATCATAAATATTAAAACAAAAACATGTCGGACAAACCAAGGAACATTTTCCACATTCAATACATTTTTTTCCTAATTCTTCCCAAATTTCAGATTTATAATTTTTTTTCATCGCATCTTTAATTTTAACCATTTCCAAATCCAATCCTTCTTCTTTAATTGGTCCAGCAAATTGAATATGTTCATAATCTTTAAATCCAAATTTATCTAAAATTTCTTGACCAATTATTGTTCCAGTAAAAACTTTGTACTTTATTTTTTTAGAACCCATGGAAGATTGAACTAAAGACTTATTTATTATTCCTAAAAAAATATCAAAATGTAAATGTTCTAAAATATCTTCCTCATATTTATCTTCCCAAATTTGAAAAGTTTTTTCATCCGAAAGCATAATGCTTTGCCCAATAACAAGCGTATTTTTTTTTCTTTGTTGATAATAACAATCTTTTTCAAAGACATTATTATAAAGTATCAAAGCCTTGAGATCAAAAATGCTCATTCCTAATAAGGCTTGTTTTAAGATAATGTCTTTATTTTTTATTAAACGATTTTTTTTAAAATTAAATAAAATTTCTTTTGAAAAAAGAAAAAATTTCTTAAATGAATAAAAAGAAAACTTTCCTAATAATTTAAATTTTTTAGGGTTTAAAATTGGTTTAATTTTTATTATTTCATTTTCTTCAAACAACCCAAAAACAGAATATTTTTGTTTTTGCAAAAATGCAATAAATTTTTGTAATTGCGCTTGAGACATAAAAAAATAAATAATTTATATTTTACACTCTTTATTGCTACATCTCTTTTCGTCATCTTTTGCCATGACCATTAAACTCCCACATTTGTCGCATTTTTGATTAACTGGTTTTTGCCAAAGAGCAAATTTACAATTAGGATATTGATCACAAGCATAAAAAGTGCGACCACCTTTTTTTGATTTTTTTTCAACAATCTCGCCTTTATTACATTGAGGACATTTTACACCTGTTGATTTTTTAATTGATTTTATGTTTTTGCATTCTGGATATTTTGAACAAGAAAGAAATGCTCCAAATCGACCATGTTTAATAATCATATCTGCGCCACATTTATCACATTTTTCATTAGACAATTCCATTTCTCTCAAATCTTTTTCTAATGGCTTTGTGTTTTTACAATCAGGAAATCCTGTACAAGCCAAAAACTTGCCAAAACGACCCACTTTTATAATCATTGGTTTGTCACATTTATCACATTTTTCATCACTCTCTTTTTCTGTTAATGCTTTTTTTGAAACCTCTTTTTCTTTTTGTATAAGATTTTTTTTAAACGGATCATAAAATTCTTTAATTATTGGTTGCCATTTTACTTTTCCTTGTGCTACTTCATCTAAATTGTTTTCCATTTGAGCAGTAAATTTAATATCCACAATTTTAGGAAAATGTTCAACAAGTAAATCGTTGACTAAAATTCCAATATCAGTAGGTTTCAAATATTTATTTTCTTTAATAATATAATTTCGTTCAACAATTGTGCTGATCGTTGGCGCGTAAGTTGAAGGACGACCAATCCCATTTTCTTCCAAGGCTTTAATTAAAGTGGCTTCATTGTACCGACCTGGCGGTTGAGTAAAATGTTGATTGGAAATTAATTTATTCAAAGCTAAAATTTCATTAATTTCTAACGACGGTAAAATATTTTCTTCGGTCTTTGACGGATAAATTTTAAGAAATCCATCAAATTTTATTATAGAACCACTGGCTCTAAAAATATAATTTTTAGCTTCAATATCCACAGAAGTAGAATCAAAAATCGCTTCCTTCATTTGACACGCCAATGTTCGTCGCCAAATTAATTGATATAATTTAAATTGATTTTTATCTAAAAATGCTTCTACCATCTCAGGAGATCTAATAATTTCAGTGGGCCTAATGGCTTCATGCGCCTCTTGAGATAATTTAGATTTAATTTTAAATCTACGATATTGTTCCAAAGCATATTCTGATCCAAAATTTTCTTTAATATAATTTTGAGTTTTTTCTAAAAAATTTTCCGCCAGATTAAAAGAATCTGTGCGCATATAAGTAATCAAACCAACTGAGCCTTCTTTACCTAATCCAATTCCTTCATAAAGTTGTTGAGCAATCATCATTGTTTGCTTTGCGGAAAAACCCAATTTATGATTTGCTTCTTGCTGAAGAGTAGAAGTAATAAATGGCGCGTTTGGATTTTTTTTAATTTCTCTTTTTTTAATATCAATTATTTTGTATTTTGCTTCTTCTAAATCTTTTAAAATTTTATCAGCTTCTTCTTTTGTTTTAATTTCCAATTTTGAAATAGTCTTCTTGTCTTTTTTTATTAACATTGCCAAAAATTCAGTTTCAAATTTAGAATTTAGAATTTTCTGTTGAAGCCTTGCTTCAACAGTCCAATATTCTTCTGATTTAAAAGCTTCAATTTCTCTTTCTCTATCAACAATTAAACGAACAGCCACTGATTGGACTCGACCAGCTGAAAGACCGCGAGCTACTTTTTTCCATAAAAAAGGAGACAACTCATAACCAACTAGACGATCTAAAATTCGTCGACCTTGTTGCGCATCAACAAGATTTATGTCAATTTTTTGAGGAGCTTTTAAGGCATTTAAAATTGCTTCTTTAGTAATTTCGTGAAAAACAATTCTTTCAACTTTTTTATTTTTTAAATTTAAGGCTTGTGTTAAATGCCAAGCAATCGCCTCCCCTTCTCTGTCTTCGTCAGTTGCCAAAATAATTGAATCAACTTTTTTAACAATCATTTTTAATTCACCCACCTTTTTTTTAGCCTTGTCAGGAATTACATATTTTGGTTTAAAATTATTTTCTATTTCAATCCCCATCTCTTTTTTTGGCAAATCACGAATATGCCCAAAAGAAGATTCTAATTTATAAGAAGAACCTAAAAATTTTTCAATTGTTTTTGCCTTAGTTGGCGATTCCACAATAATTAAAATCATAATTTTTTAATTTTTATTAAAAAATATAAAACTACCCTAAAATATAATACATCCCTCCTAAGTGTTTTATCTTGCCATTTATTTCCATCATTGTCAAAACGCTATTTATATCAGTTGGACTAAGTTTAGAAAATTCAATCAATTTGTCAACATGAATTGGTTCTTCAGATAAATATTTTAACAATTCAGCCTCTTCTTTATTGGATGGTTTAATAACTTTTCGAACAATCGGCTTAACTGTTCGAACAAAATTCAACGCATCTAAAATATCATTGGCATTATTTACTAATTTGCCTCCCATTTTAATCAAATTATTACAACCAACAGAATTTAAACTATGAACATTTCCTGGAACAGCAAATATTTCACGACCTTGTTCCAAAGCATAACGAGCCGTAATTAATGCTCCGCTTCTTTCAGGCGCTTCAATAACTAAAGTTCCCAAGGTTAAACCAGCGACAATTCGATTACGATATGGAAAAAAATATTTTTGAGGAAAAGTTTCTGGTGGATATTCAGAAAGTAAAAGTCCATTTTGTTCAACAATTTTTTGAGCTAAAGCTTTATTTTCAAAAGGATAAATATTTTTTTCATTTAGTCCAGAACCCAAAACAGCAATCGTCCGACCTGCAAATTCAAGAGTAATTTGATGTGCCAATGTATCTACTCCTCTTGCCAATCCAGAAACAATAACCAAATTAGTTTGAACTAAATCTCTAATAATTTCCACAATAATCTGTTTTCCATAAAGACTCATTTTTCGAGTTCCTATAATGGCTAAACTAAATTCATCTTGTCTTTGAAAATTTCCCTTATAAAATAACAAAGCAGGAAAACTATTAATTTCTTTGAGTAATTTTGGATATTGCGGATCATTAAAAGTAATGACTCGAATATTTTCTTTTTCGCATTTTTCCATTTTTTCGTCAGGATTTATTTGCTTGCGTTTTAAAATTATTCTTTCTGCTATTTTATTTTCTATTCCAGCTTTTTCTAATTCACTAACACCAGCTGTCCATGCCTTTTCTAAACTTTTGAAATAATTTAAAAGCTTTTGAAAACGCGCGCTTCCAATTTCCGACAAATATGAAAAAGCAACCCAATATTTTAAGTCATTCATAAAAATAAAATTAAACAAATATTAATATTAATTTTTATTCAAATAATCCTTTAACATCTTCCCATGTTAATTTTTTAAATAAATCTTGACTTTCTCCTATTAAACTATCAGACAAAAATTGTTTTCTTTTTTGCAAATCAACAATTTTTTCTTCAATAGTTCCATTGGTAATTAATCTATAAACATTTACAGAATTTTTTTGTCCAATTCTATGTGTTCTATCAATCGCTTGAATTTCTACACTTGGATTCCACCAAGGATCAAAAATAATTACATTATCAGCTGAAGTTAAATTTAATCCAGTTCCTCCAGCTTTTAAACTAATAAGAAAAACCTGTTTTTTGTTGCTTTCATTAAAATCCTTAACAATCTCTTGTCTATTTTTTGTTTTACCAGATAAATAAGAATAATTGATTTTATTCTTTTTTAATTCTTCAACCAAAATATCCAACATTTTTGTAAATTGACTAAAAACCAAAACCTTTCGTTTAGCTAAAACAATTTCATTAATTAATTCAAGAAAAATATTTAATTTAGCTGATTCATATTTGGTATAATCTTTATCTTTAAGTAAAAGTACTGGATGATTACAAACTTGCCTTAATTTGGTTAACCCAGCTAAAATATGAATTTGCGATTTAGCAAAACCTTTTTCCTTTACTATTTCAAAAATTTGACTTTTTACATTTACTAAAATTTCTTGGTATAAAATACTCTGAGAAGATTCCAAATGACAATGTGTTATTTGTTCAATTTTAGAAGGCAATTCTTTTAAAACCTCTTTTTTGGTTCGCCTAAGCATAAAACAACTAATTTTTTTACGAAGATTATCTAATGTTTGAAGATTATTTCGTTTCATTATTGGATTTTGAAATTTTTCAACAAAAAGTTTATAAGAACCTAAAAATCCTGGCATTAAAAAATCAAAAATTGACCAAATTTCAGATACATTATTTTCTAAAGGTGTGCCAGTCAAGGCCAATCTATAATCAGCATCAATCTTTTTAACCATTTGAGCATTTTTAGTGGAATGATTTTTAATAAATTGAGCTTCATCTAAAATACAATAATTAAATTTAATTTTTTCTTCTTTATATTTTTCTAAATCTTTTTGCAAGGTAGCATAAGAAGTAATAATTAAATCATATTTTTTAAAATTTTTAATTTTTTGTTCACGTTCTATTGGTAAGCCATCAAAAATTATTGTTTTTATTTTAGGAACAAATTTTTTTACTTCGCTTTCCCAATTATAAAGTAAAGTTTTAGGACATATCACAATTGAAGGTTTGTTTTTAATTTTTTCAAGTTGAATTAAAATTAAAGTTTGCAAAGTTTTTCCTAAACCCATATCATCAGCTAAAATTCCACCAAAATGATACTTACGCAAAAAATAAAACCAATCAATCCCCTCTTTTTGATAATCTCGTAAAATTTTTTTATATTGCTCTAATATTTTTATTTTTTTTACTGGTTTACCTGTTTGAGCCTCTTGAATAAATTTATTAAAACTTTCTTCAACTTTAGTATTGTAATATTTTGAACTAGTAAAAATATTTTTTAATTCTGGAGCATGATAAAGTCCTCCTTCAAAATGATCTTTTTCTTTTCTATAAAAACTTTCCAACATCATAATAAATCGCTCTAATTCTTCATAATTACTAATTTTCAACATTTGACCATCTGCTATTTTTATATATTCTTTTTTATTTTTAATATAATTTTTTAAATCATCTAAATTAATTTTGCCCTTTGCACAATAACAATTTACATCAAAAGCAAGCAAACCATTTTCTTCGTCAAGATTAACATTAAAATCCGCATTAAAATTTTCTTCAACAAGCTCAAATTTATCACCAATAAATTCTATTTTATAACCAATTTTTTTAATATCTTCCCAATATTTACTAAAATATTTAAAAATATCTTTTTCGTTTTTTCTTTCGCATTCTACTTTTTTATTAAATCCATAATTTCCATAAAATTTTTGAAAAAACTCTAATTCTTTTTTTTTATTCGCTTTAGTATAAAAAATATTTTCTTCATCAATTTTAATTATATACTTATCTTTAATAAAATAATCAATAAAATTTTCATTAATTTTTCTCTTAAAAAAAATTTTTTGATTTTGATAATAACTACAAACTGTATCAGAAACATTTACTTTGCAAAATTCATAATCAATTGTTGCTTTTATTTTTAAAAAATTCTTTTCTTCTTTATAGTCCACTAAAATATAAGGTTCTGCTTTATTAAATTTTTTAATTTTAAAATTTTTATCTGCTAATTGTTTCGTTGTTTTTAAATCAAAATATATTTTTATATCTTTAATAATTGAATTTAAATCAATAATTTCATTTTCTGTTAATTTAAATTCAAATGGATATTTATATTCTTTTATAACATAATCATACATTTCTTTTGTGCTAATTTGAGAAATTATTTCAATTAATTTTTTAGACAATTTATAAAAACTAATGTTTCCGCTGATAATATTAATAATAATTAAATTTTCTTTTCCAATAAAAAAAATAACTCTTTCTGTAGAAAAATCAAACTTATTTAATTTAAAAATAAAATCTTTTTTTATCCAATCAAAATATTTATTTTTTTCTTTTTTTATAAATAATTCTACTTTTAATTTTTCAGAAATATCTCCAAAAAATAATTTATTTTTTTCCTGCTCTCTATAAATTTTAATTTTTGAATCTCTGAGTAAAATAAAAAATTTTTCATAATCAATATTATCCTTCCAAAGATATTCTTCTTTCAAAAATTCAACTAATTCAATTTGTGGCTGAGTTAATTTTTTTTTATGCTTTAATATTTCAGAAGGTTTAATATTTGAATCATAATACGAAATTTGCCTATCTTTTTTAATTTTAGCATATATCCTTTTATTCTCATTAAAATCCAAAATAATATGATAATTTTCAATTTCAAATTTTGAAGATTTTATTTTTTCTTTAATTTGAATTTGTTTGTTTGACAAAAGCGGAAATTTTTTTAAAAATTCTTTAAATTTAGTTTGTTTTTCTTGATTTTTTTTATCAAAAAAAGTTCTTGCTTTTTGTTCTATTAAACCCAATTTCTTTTTTTGTTTTTCATCTTTATTAATCCATCTTGTTAAATTATCTCTTAAAAAAGAAATATTTCCATTAAAATTTTGTAATTCTTTTTGATCTAAAAATTCAAAATAAACATCAATAAATTCCAATCCCAATGCTACGCAATGTTTACATTCTTCATAACATGGACATGAGCAACTAAATCTACTAAATTCATTTTTTTCTAAATCAAAAAATATATTACTTTTATAAAAATTTTTAAAAGAACCTTTTATGTCACCTATAATTTTAATATTTTCTGAAAAATTATTTGATAACACCTCAATTTTTTTAACATATTTTGAATTAAAATAATTAACCCCTCTATTATAGATAACAGCGCCAACAATTTTTTTTAAATTATTTTTTAATGTTTGTTTATTTAAAAAAATCATTATTCTAAATTTTACCAAAAACTAAAAAATTATTTTTTAGCTCCCCAGTCTAAATTAATACAATTTTTACCTCCTTTTTCTTGAATATATTTATAAGCGCTTAAAGCCGCTTTGGCTCCTTCACCAGCAGAAATAATTATCTGTTTATACAAAATATCTGTCGCATCGCCAGCAGCAAAAATTCCCGACAATGAAGTTTCACAATTTTTATTTGTAATAACCTGATTTTTTTCATCTAAATTAACTAAATTTTTAATAAAATCCGCTTTTACTTCATACCCAACTTCCGCAAAAACACCATTCACTTCAATTTCTTCTTCATTTTCTTTATCTATTTTATTAACAATAATTGATTTCACAAATTCAGCCCCTTTAATTTCTTTAATTGTTGAATTTAAAACAAACTGAATATTTTTTTGTTCCTTAATTTTTTGAATTAATATTTCATCTCCTTTAAACTCATTTCGACGATGAACTAAATAAACCTTTTTGGCAATTTTTGATAAAAGTAAAGTTGCATCTAAAGCGGCATTGCCTCCACCAATTACGGCCACATTTTTATCTTTATAAAACAAAGCGTCACAAGTAGCGCAATAAGAAACCCCTTTGCCTTTAAATTTTTCTTCCCCAGGAACATCAAGATCACGAGGAGTTAAACCAAAAGCCAAAATTACCGATTTGGTTTGATAATTTTGAGTATTAGTTTTAATCTCAAAAAAATCATTTTCTGGTTTAATTTCCTCCACTTCATCAAAAATAAATTCTACGCCAAATTTTCGTGCCTGTTGATTAAATTTTTGCATTATTTTAAAACCAGAAATAGCCTCATCAAATCCGGGATAATTTTCTACTTCTGTAGCTAAAGATGCTTGACCGCCCAAATCTTTGCTAATAACTAAGGTTTTTAACATTCTACGACTGGTATAAATAGCTGCTGTCATTCCAGCTGCTCCAGCGCCAATAATAATAACATCATACATATTTTTCATATTAAAAAGATTTTTAAAATATAAAAATGCGCCAATAGCGCATAAAAATTTTTCTTTAAATTTTAATTATTTTTAAATTATATTTATTTATGCTTTATAATTTAAACCTTCAAACAAATATTTTTTTAAAGTCCTTCATATTCCCTCATCGTTAATTGAGACTCAATTTGTTTTATTGTTTCAAGAACTACACTCACAATAATTAATAAACCAGCGCCTCCTAAAGCAATAGATCTAATTTCAAAAATAGGCCCAGTAATTAAAGGAAGAATAGCAATAATTCCCAAAGAAGTAGCGCCAGCTAACATAATTCTTTGTGAAACATTGCTTATATATTGAGATGTTGGTTTGCCAGGTCTAATTCCTAAAATAAACCCACCTTGTTTTTGAAGATTTTCAGCTATTTTTTGAGGATGAAAAACAACAGCAGTATAAAAATATGTAAAAGCGACCACTAAAACAAAATAAGCTATGCCATAAAAATAATGGCTGGGTTGAAAAATGGTATAAATAAATTCAGCTGGAACTTTAAGCCATCCAATTTGAAATTTCATTAAAAGTTGAGCAACGATTGGCGGAAATAAAACAATAGAAATGGCAAAAATAATTGGAATCATTCCCGCTTGATTTACGCGCAAAGGCAAATAAGTACTCGCTCCCCCATACATTTTGTTACCTCTTACTCGACGTGCATAAGAAATAGGAATATTCCTTTGCCCTTCAGTAATAATAACTACTCCTGCAACAGTGATTAATCCTAGGATAATAAAAATTAATAAATTAACAAATTTCGTTGAATCAAAACTAACGACTGTTTGTTGTAAAACTGAAGGTAAGCCAGAAACAATTCCAGCAAAAATTATCAAGGATATTCCATTGCCTATTTTTTTTTCTGAAATTAATTCACCCAACCACATTAAAAATACGCAACCAGCAGTCATAGTAATAATCATTGAACTTAATTGCCAGATACCTAAATTAGAAATAATTTTTTGTCCTGATGAATTAGAAAGCAAAACAATCATTCCATAAGATTGTAAAGCAGCCATAGGCACAGCTAATAAACGAGTGTATTGATTAATTTTATGATATCCTGCCTCGCCTTCTTTGGCTAATTCTTCTAAACTAGGAACAATCATTGTTAAAAGTTGAATAATAATTGAAGCTGTGATGTAAGGCCCAACGCCCAAAGCCACTAAAGAAAAATTGCTCATGCCTCCGCCAGTTAAAAGATTCATAAAACCCAAAATTTCATTTTGCGTAAAAAATCTTTTTAAACTTTCCAAATCAACTCCAGTTAAAGGAATATGCGCGGCAATTCTGAAAACTATTAACATTGCTAAAACAAAAAGAATACTCTTTCGTAAATCACGGATTTTGAAAATTTGAATTAATTTTTGAAAAATTTTTGATAACATATTTTAAAATAAAAAAAAGAAAAATAAAAATATAATAGTTATTATAACTTATTTTTAAAAAAATGCAAAATGCAAAAAAAATATAATTTATAATTTATAAATTATAAATTATAAATTATAAAATGGTGCCCTCGGCAGGAATCGAACCTACGTAACCAGCTTAGAAGGCTGGTGTTCTATCCGCTGAACTACGAGGGCAAATAAGTAAAAATTTTTAAAAGAAAATTTTAATAATTATAATTTCTTTATTTTTTTCGTCTTTTGTCATGAAAAGCGCTATAAACTTCTTTTAAATGTTTATCTGTTACATGGGTATAAATTTGAGTCGTTGTAATAGACGCGTGTCCTAATAAAGCTTGCACTGAACGTATATCAGCTCCAGTTGTTAAAAGATCTGTAGCAAAACTATGACGGATTGTGTGAGGAGTTATCTCTTTTGTAATCCCGGCTATTTTAGCATATTTTTTTACAAGACGCTGAATACTTCTTGGAGTTAAATTATTTATTTGTTTATTTTTTGATAATTTATCATGCCTAATAAATAAAATAATTTCCATATCATTTCTAGCTTCTAAATATTTTTTTAACCAATACTTAGCTTGCTGAGATAAAAAAATAATCCTTAGTTTATTCCCTTTACCTCGAACTGTAAACTCATCTTTATCTAAATTAATTTGTTCCTTAGTTAATTTAATTAATTCAGAAACTCGCAATCCAGTAGAAAAAAATAATTCTAAAATTGCCTTATCTCTCAATTGAATGAGGTCAAATTTTCTTTTACTTTGAACTTTGAATTTTGAACTTTGAACTTTGAATGGTGCTTCCAAAAAATTTTCTAAATCTTTTCCTTCTAAAAACTCTATTGATCTTTCAGAAACTTTAGCTAATTCAATTTTTTCAGAAGATAAGCTTTGAATATCTCTTTTAGAGAGATATTTTAAAAAAGAACGCAAAGCAATTAAATGATAATTTTGAGTATCTTTTTTTAAACCTTCTGCTCTTAAATTTTGAAATCGATTTAGCCAAAGCCGATATTGACGAATCATTTCTAAATTAATTTCTTCTGGTTTTGGTTCCTTTGCCCAATTAAGAAATCTTTCTAAATAAAATTTATAATTTCTAATTGTTTTTGGACTACGATTTTTTTCTATTTCAAGATATTCTAAAAAATTATTAATTAATTGTTTTAAAGAAAACATAATCTTTTTATTTAATATGAATGCAAAGAGCTGGACAAGATTCTTCTATATTTCCATTACATCCTAAATCTTGTATTTCAAGCTCATTATTTCCTGTTTCTGGATTTTTATTTGCTCCTTTTAATAAAGATTTTCCGTCATCTGCCATTTCCCAATACTCTGAACACAAAGCCGCGCAAGCTCCGCAACCAATACACTTTTCTCTTTCATGAATAATTGTTGTCATAAAAAACAAAATTAAAAATTAAAAATTAAATTAAAAATTATTTTTAAAAACTAAATCAAATCCTTTTTTAAAAATCACTTCCTTATTATAATTTATATTATTAATATTACCAAACATCCTTCTAATAATTAAATTATATTGTCCAATCTTTTTCAAAAACATCTCTAACTTGTTGAATTAAGGCTTTATTTACCAACAAAATTCCTAATTCTCGATTTTCATCCATTGATGCGGAAGAAAAATTAATTGATCCTAAATATAAAATTTTATTATCAATAATCATAATTTTAGCATGCAAAAACGGTTTTTGCAAATACTTCACTTGCATATTCTGTGTTTGAAAATACTTTCCAGTATCTCTGTTAATCTCGCCCGTTTTAATATCAGCTAAAAGAATTTTAACTTGCACTCCATTTTTTTGTGCCTTTATTAAAAGCTCTTGTATACTTTGATCTTTCATTATTTCAGTAGCAATTAAAATTTCTGATTTTGCGTTTTTAATTAGACTTTCTAATTTAAAACGAGAATTAATCGGACTAATAACTAAATTTGGGCGAGAAGAAAAAAATGATTCTTTCTGCCAATCAGCTTCAAATAATTTTTTTATTTCCAACACATCTTTTAAATCAAAATTAATTAAACCAAAATCACGACTATTATTAAGCCCGGAATAAGTAAAATTGCAAGTCATAATAATCGCCTTTTGATCGTCAATAATCATAAATTTGCTATGAGTAAGGCTAAATTCAGAATTACTCCATTGGGTTTGTATCCCAACCTCTTTTAATTCTTTAAAAATTTTTTTATTAAACCATTCTAAATTGTAAGGATTTTTTTCTAAAATTATTTTTATTTCTACTCCTCGTTTTTTCGCATCTTTTAAGGCTTGAATAATTTTTTTATCAGATAAAAGATACATTTCTAAATTAATTGATTTTTGAGCTTTTTCAATTTCTCTTAAAATAGGCGCTTCTTTTTCTTCTGGTTCAATAAATAAAACCTGTTTTGCTAAAGAAGGTTTTAAAATGATTGGCTTTAATAATTTAAAATATTCAATAACAAATGGTGAACTTAAAATAACTAAAGCCAAAAAAAATATTGCGTATTTTCTAAAACTGATTCGTTCTTTAAAATCTTTTGCAAATTTTTTTATAATCTTTTTCATTTTAATATTTTTAAATTTTTTCAAATACTTCTTACTCTTTACTCTTATTTTTTGTTCATTCTTTTGTTGCAATATATTGACAAAATTTCAAAAACTTTGTCCCAATTTAAAATATCCAAATAACTAAACTTGCTTCCAATGTTTTTTAATTATATAAATTTATTTAAATAAATTTATAAATTTTTATTGTTTTTAATTGTTCATTCAACCATTCTCTTAATTTTTTTGGAGCAATTACCTTTTCTATTTTTTCTTGCGAAATCATTTGTTTAATTGCTTTTTCTTTAAATTGAGTTAAATCCCAATTATATAAATTTTTTACTATTTTTTCAAATTGTTGTTCAGAACCCACTTGTTTAATAATTTCTTGAATTTTATTATCTACCTCTTCTTTTTTAATGATCACTCTATTTTTTTTAAGAGTTTCAAAAATAAAATAATCTTCTATCATCATTTCTGAAATATTTTCTTTTAAAATTTTATCAGAAAGAATTTGAAAAGTTGAATCAGCTTGTTTTTGTTTTTGAAAAAAAAGTTTAGTTGCTTTAAAATTTTCTTGAAATTCAGAATACTTTATTAATTTATAATTGTTTATTTCTTTATTTTTAATTATTATCGCTGGATAAGGAATAATTCGAGTTATTTTAATTATCGTTTCGCTATCCCAATTATATTTATACAACCCAATCCCAAAAGAAATTAAAAACCAAATAATAGCCAAAAAAATAAATACTACTAATTTATATATATTCCTTTTTGTTTTGGGTTTTTTAATTTTAATTTTTTTAATTTCTTTTTTATTTTCTACAATCCCCTCTTTTTTTTGAATTTGTTTTGGAAAATTTGATTTTTCTTTTATTATATTTAATATTATTTCTCTCCATTTGGCTTGTTTTTCTTTTTGTTGATTATTATCTATCATAAATTAAAGAATTATTTTAAAAAATATTTCCACCATTTAATAGGATTAATAATTTTTTGATCATCTTTTTTATTTCTTTCAAAATCAATATTTACAAATTCATTTTTTTCTTCTATTTCTTTTGGAATAATCGTAGGCAAAATTACCACATCTTCATCCTGTTTTTTCATTCCTAATTCTAATCGAGCTTGCCTTTCTTGAAAAGATTCTGTTTTTAAATATTGAATTAGTTCTTTGCTTTGTATTTTTTTTTCTTCCAAATTTTTTATTTCTTGTTTTAAACCTTCTATTTCTTTATTAATTTTATAATGTTTATAGGTTTCTTTGCCTACAGAAAAAAAATAGGATGTTAAAATAATTATTCCTAAAAATAAAAAAAGCGGTGAAAAAAATAAATTTTTCCAAAATAAAATTTTGTTTTTTATCATATTTATTATAATATATCAAAAATATAAAAAAACAAAAAAAGTTAAATTTTTAATACTAATTGTTTTTTTATTAAAAAAAACTTGAATATCTCAATAATCAAAATTGAAATAATAGCAATCCCTAAAACAAACAGCCAGTGAAAAAAATTAAGAGGAACAGTGTTTAAAATTTTATTTAAAGCTGGAACATATAAAGCGACGAAAATTAACACAAAACCGTAAAGCACGCTCCATAATAGATATTTATTACCAAAGAAATTATTTATTTTAAATAAAGGTTTAGAAAGATTTTTAAAAGAAAAAATATAAAACAAACCAACAAAAGCAACACTAGTAAAAGCAATAGTTTGAGCTAAAATTAAACTATTGGTTCTATTATAAAAATACCAGAATAAAAATAAAGTTAATAAGCCAATGCTTAAACTTACAGCAATAATTAAAAACATAACAGACTTAGATAAAAAACCATCTTTTTTATTATCAATAGGCTTTTCTTTCATTAAATCTCTATCCTTAGGTTCAAAACCTAATATAATATCAGGAGGACCATCGCAAATAAGCTGAATCCATATTATTTGAGCTATTGTTAATGGCAAAGGAAAATTAAGTATTATTGCTCCAAATATCAAAACAATTTCAACAAAAGCGTTAGATAAGGCATAAGCAACAACCTTTTTGATATTAGAAAAAATTAAACGGCCCTCTTCTACAGCTGTTAAAATGGTTTTAAAATTATTGTCTAATAAAATCAAATCCCCGACTTCTTTTGCCACTTCAGCACCAGCGCCCATAACTACTCCAATATCCGCTTTTTTTAAAGCAAGAGCATCATTAACTCCATCGCCAGTCATAGCGATAATTTCTTTTTTAGCTTGCAAAGCTTCTACTATTTTTAATTTTTGATGAGGCAAAACACGACTAAATAAAATAATATCATCTATTCTGTCTTTTAATTCTTGATCAGAAATCATGCCAAGCTCATTGCCTGACAAAATATTGTTTGGTCCAATTTTAAAACCTAAATTTCTAGCGACTTTTTCAGCTGTCTTGCTATGATCTCCTGTAATAATTTTAATTTTAATACCAGCTTGCATGGCTTGTTCTATAGCCTCTTTAGCGCCTGAACGCAAAGGATCTTCAACTGCTACCAAACCTAACCATACAAAATCTTTTTTTTCTTTTAACTCCCCTTTTTCTTTAAAACCAACTCCCAAAATCCGTAAACCCTTGCTGGCCCAATCATCTATTTTTTTTAAAGTATCAACTGACTCTTGAGCTGATAATTGACAAAACGATAAAACAATTTCCGGCGCTCCTAAAACAAAAGCTGTATTTTTATTATTTATTTTATTAATGCTTAAAGCGTATTTTTTCTCGCTATCAAACGGCTCTTCGTAAATTCTCAAGTGACTGTTAAAAATTTCCTGTGGATCTTGAGCAGTCCCCCCTTGATAAAGGGGGTTAGAGGGATTTTTCCTTACATAATCCCAAAGAGCTATTTCTAAATTCATCCGCTGATTATTAACCAATGTTAAAGCCAAAAATGCCTTGTCGTTATCAAAAAAATCAGACTTAACAACTTTCATAATTCCTTCAGTTAATGTTCCTGTTTTATCAACGCAAATTACAGAAGTTGATCCTAATGTTTCAATTGATAAAAGTTTTCTAACTAAACCTTTCTTAATTAAAACTCGTCTCATGCCCAAAGTTAAAATAATAGTAATAGCAACTGGTAAACCTTCTGGTATGGCAGCCGCTGACAGCACTATTGAGGTTCTAAGCATTGCCCAAAAATTTTCCTGATAAAGCACGCCAGTAATAAAAATTATTAAACAAATTATAAAAATTATAAATAACAAATTTTTAGCGAATTTATCTAACGCGACTTGTATTGGGGTTTTACTTTCTTTTATTTCAACTATACTAGAACCAATTTTACCAATTTCAGTATCAAGACCAATTTTGCTAATTTTCATAATGCCATTACCCCAAATAACAGTAGCGCCCATAAACAACTTATTATCAGTTAACTTTTTAGCAACAGCCTCATCTTCGCCAGTTAAAATCGCTTCATTAACTAACAAATTTAAACTCTCAATCAATTCACCGTCAGCTGGAATTTTATCTCCAGAACCAATAATAACCAAATCACCAGGCACTAATTCTTTGGCTTCAATCTGTTTTCTGCAACCATCTCTAATAACAAGCGCTTTAGGTTTAATAATATTTTTTAAAGCAACCAAGGTTTTTTGACTGTTATATTCTTGAAAAAAACCGAGCAAAGCGTTAAATAAACCAACTAAAACGATTAAAACAGCGTCAATATATTCTTTGAAAAATAAAGAAATCAGCCCGACAAAAAATAAAATATAAATCAATGGACTTTTAAATTGCGAGAAAAAAATTGTTATAAAAGAAAATTGTTTTTCAGCTGGCAAAGAATTTTCCCCAAATTTTTCTCTTAATTTTTTAATTTCATTTTCTTTTAATCCTTGATGTTGCATAAAAAATAATTAAAATATCGTTAAATAATAGCGTATGCCAATGTCAGAAGTTCAACTCCCGAATTAGTCATATTCTTTTTATTAAAAATTTAATTCATTTTATTTTTTATATAATAATGTAAAATTATCCTCCTGTCCATTTTTTATATTTAAGTGTCGTTATGTTTGAGTATCGTACCCCCAAATTAAATGTTAATTGTTTTTTTGACGCCTGTGGAAAAAAAATTTGACAATTTTTATAAAATAAGTATATATAAATATATAGATTTAAAATAATTTATTTTTTATATTCTTTATTGTGTTAACACAGTGAGAAAATTAAATATTTAAAAATTCAATCCTCTTTAAATTATTTTTCTAAAAACTAATGCTCCAACAAAATAATTTTTAGAGTACTAATTCCATCGTGTTAACACGGTAAGACTAAAAATTTTTATTTTAAAATATATGCGACAAGCTTTAATAAAAAATAATATTTATATACATCATCACAATCAATTCTTTTGAAAAGAGATTGGTTGTGATTGGTTTTGTTTAAATTTTTATTCTTCACGCTCAATCCCTTTTCAGAAGGGATTTTTTATTTCTGAAAAGGAAAAATTCTATTCTATTTTTAAGGAGGAAAAAAATGAAAATAAAAAAAGACGATCTAAAAACATGGATCGCAATGAGGGTTCCCGATCTTTTACCCCCATGGCAAAAGGTCTCGGAGGTGGATGAGATGCCAACGGATTGGGATTGTCCAATGGCGAAAAAAAAAAGGGACCGTTCATAAAAGTGTGTCTAGCTTTTTTTATCTAGAATAAATATTAAATTTATTATTAAAACACTTTAACTATTATGACAAAATTAATTATACATTTTTACTATGCCAGACACAATTTTATGTAGGGTCTCTCTTTATTTATTTATCACGGCCTTTGGGGTAGGATCATCCATAAAAGACATTGATCCTGTAACTTATATTAAAAAAGGAGTTAAAGAATTATTAAATTATTTAGGAAAGAAGGTAAAAGGAATAATCCCAGTAGAAATTGGTCCAACTTCGTTAGCATCTGCTTTTTTTATAGCTTCAGAATTAAAATTACCAATTGTTGATGCAGATTTTGTAGGTGGAAAGTCTGCTCCGGAAATTTTTTTGGAAACAATTAGTCTCTTTAAACTAAATAGAACACCTCTTGTTTTAGTTGGAACAGAAGGCAATATAGCAATTTTTACTAAATCAATTTCTTTTAAAGAAGAGGAAAGAATTTTGCGAACTTTTTCTAAAGAAAAAACTTTTGTTGTGGGTTACCCTTTTTCTAAAAAAACTTTGGAAAAGAAAATAGAAACCGGCACTGTGTCAGAAGCTTTGAAAATTGGCAAAATTATTAATTCTAATAATTTTAATGATCTTTTAAAAATGAAGAATTAAAATTATTATATGAAGGAACAGTTTCTTCTATAAAAGAAAAAGAAAAGAATGGGTTTATTACTAAAGATATTAGGATTAAAAATATAAACTCAGAAGGACGATTGTTTATTAAAAATGAATATCTCCTATTTTGGATTAATAAAAAAATAATCCTGACTTGCCCCGATTTAATTATATGTACAGATATTAATAATTATCCTTTATATAATAGTGATATTTCCTTAGATAAAAAGGTGAAAGTTTTTGGAAAAAAATGTTGCAAATTATGGCGAACACCTAAAGGATTAAAACTATTTAGTCCTAAAAATTTTGGATTTAACTTTAAAAATAAATTATTAAAATAACAATATGACTCCAGAAAAACTTAAAAAAGGCGACGAAATAAGAATAATCGCCCCAGCCAAAAGCCTTGCCACACAACCAAGTTTTATCGGTGAATTTGATCGAAATATAGAGTCTATTAGTCAACACACCGTAAAATAATATTTTTTAGATTTTAATATTTTTCCCTTCTACTACAAAATACGAAGGTGACTTCAAAAAAATACACCTTTCAATATAAAAATTTATATTATGTTAACATATTAAAAATAATACAGTTTAAAATTTTATTTTCTTGTTTATAAATTTAAAATTGCTAATTTTAGCCAATAGTCCATAGACTGGTCCATGGACTAAATAAATTTCTAATTGCCATCGAAGGAATGACAAAATAGAGAGTTTTGTAATTCAAAGTAAATTATTTAATTTGCACTAAAATAACCGTGTAATTTTTGCCATATATCTTAGCGCATTTGGGACAGGTGGTATAGAAAAAGAACATTTTTTTAATCTCTTTTTCTTTTGATTTAACAAAACCTTGCATCTCTTTAATCCAATTACCCATATTTTTATAAGACCCTTCAAAAACCTTGGTTAAAAATGTTCCGGATATTTTTACTATTTCTAATTCAGGCGCGTCCTTGCTAACTGAAATATAAACATCGCTACCCCATAAAGATTTTTCATCTGTCATTACAATCATTTCAGAATCAAAAACATTTGCTAATTTAATCTTTTCCATATTTTTCGTCATAATCTTGCCAAAATTTAATGGGATATGAAAAAAACTTTTTACACAATCTTTAACAAATAATTTATTTTCCCAAACAATTTCTTTGTCATTCCATGGTTCTGGATTAAATTTTGGGCAACAGCCTGTTTCTAAATTTTTATTATCTTCCATAATTTTCACCGCCTTTCATTTTTATATTTTGAAATATAAAGAGTCCATATGATAAGTAAATTTATTTAATTATTTAATTAAATCACAATATTAATTAATTTCCCAGGAACAAAGATAATTTTTTTAATTTTAGATTCTTCTGAAATCCATTTTTTTGTTTTTTCATTTTTCAAAGCCAATTCTTTTGCTTCAGCCTCAGAAATATTTTTTTCTACTTCTATACTACACCTTACTTTACTATTAATTTGAACTACCAATTCAAATTTTTCATTTATAATTAAATCAGCGTCATATTTAGGCCATTTTTGGTCAAAAATACTTTCTTTTTCAAAAAGCTCTGGATGTAGTTTGTGCCATAATTCCTCACAAATATGAGGTGCAATCGGCGCAAGCAATTTTAATAAAATTTCAACATATTCTTTTTGAACTTTAAACTTATTATTAAAAATTGAATTCGTGTATTCCATTAAACAGCTAATTACTGTGTTAAATTTAAAAGCCTCAATATCTTCAGTCACTTTTTTTATTGTTTGATGAGTCAGTCGTTCCAATACTTTTAAGTTTTTACATTGTTCTATTGTTTTATTTTCTAAACAACCACAAGGATTCGTGTTTACGGAATTTTCAACGATTTTCCAAACTTTTTGCAAAAATCGATTTGCTCCAATCACGCCTTGATCATTCCATTCAACATCTTGTTCAGCAGGTCCCATAAAAAGTTCATAAACTCGCATCGTATCAGCGCCATATTTTTCAAAAAATTCATCTGGGTTAACAACATTGCCTTTGGATTTACTCATTTTTTTTCCTTTATAATAAATCATTCCTTGATTAAAAAGATGAATAAATGGCTCGCTGAATTCTATTAATTTTAAATCACGCATCACCTTTGTAAAAAATCGCGCGTAAAGTAAATGTAAAATTGCATGCTCCACACCACCAATATACAAATCAACCGGCAACCAATGATTTACTTTTTTCTTATTAAAAATTTCTTTTGAATTTTTTGAATCAGCATATCGAGTAAAATACCAGGAAGAACATACCCATTGAGAAATTGTGTCTGTTTCTCTTTCGGCATATCCTCCACAATAAGGACATTTTGTTTCAATAAATTCTTTAACACTAGCCAATGGAGATCTTCCATCCGCTGTGGGGCTAAAATTTTGAATATTTTCTGGTAATTTAATTGGCAAATTTTCTTCCAAAACTGGAATTTCTCCACATTGATTACAATAAATAATTGGTATTGGTGCTCCCCAATATCGTTGTCGAGAAATAAGCCAATCCCTGATTTTATATTTTTTTGTTCCAAATCCCAAACCCTGATTTTCTAACCATTGAGTAATTTTTTCTCGCGCTACAACCGATGACAATTGATCAAATTCTCCCGAGCTTATTAAAATTCCATCATCAATAAAAGCGCAATTTTCAATAGAAGATTGTTTATCCTCTGATTTTATTACCTCAATAATTTCCAAGTCATATTTTTTAGCAAAAATAAAATCTCGTTCATCATGAGCTGGCACAGCCATAATCGCGCCAGTGCCATATTCAAACAAAACATAATCAGCAATCCAAATCGGAACCTTGGCGCCATTAACAGGATTCGTCGCATAGGAACCAGTAAAAACGCCAGTTTTTTCTTTTTCTTGTGAAGTTCTTTCAATTTCTGAAGCATCTCTCGTTTTTTCTACATATTTTTCTATATCATCTTTATATTCTTGAGTAGTTAAATAAGGAACCAAAGGATGTTCTGGCGCCAAAACAACATAAGTAATTCCAAAAATAGTATCAATGCGAGTTGTATAAACCTTTATTTTTACTGTTTCATTTAAATTAATTTTTAATCGTTGTTGAGTAAATTTATCAATATTTTCTGATTCCATTACACCCTTTTCTCCATGTAAAATCTCCATAAAAAATTCTGTTCCAAAACTACGGCCAATCCAATTTTTTTGCATTGTTTTAACTTTTTCCGGCCAATCCAAAACTTTTAAATCATCAACTAATTGATCAGCATATTTTGTAATTTTAAAAAACCATTGTTTTAAATTTTTTTTAATTGTCAATGTTCCACATCGTTCACATTTCCCATCCACCACTTCTTCATTAGCTAAGCTGGCTTCACAAGAAGGACAAAAATTGACTGGTGCTTCTTTTCTGTAAGCTAATCCATTTTTGTATAATTGTAAAAATAACCATTGCGTCCATTGATAATATTCTAAAGAAGAAGAATTAATTTCTCGTGTCCAATCATACATAAATCCCGAAGCTTCAAGTTGTTTTTTAATATTAGCTATATTTTTTTTAGTACTTTCAATAGGATGAACCCCATGTTTTAAAGCAAAATTTTCAGCTGGTAAACCAAAAGCGTCCCAGCCCATTGGATGCAGGACATTATACCCTTCCATTTTTTTCTTTCTGGCAATTGCGTCTGAATAAGAATATCCTCGCAAATGTCCCACATGTAATCCCTCGCCAGAAGGATAGGGAAACATATCAAGACAAAAAAATTTTTTCTTTTTTGAAGCGCTTTTTGTTTTATGAGATTGGTTTTTCTCCCAAATCTCCTGCCACTTTTTTTCAATTTTTTGATGAGAATACATAAGAAATTATAAATTTTAAATTATAAATTATAAATAAAATAGATACTTTGCAAGAAATTATAAATTTTTAATTAAGGTGTTACTTCGCACCAAATAATTTTATTATTATTTATGAGCAAAACGAATACAATAACTTTTAACTTTTAACTTTTAACTTTCAACTTTTTTAAGTCCGCCAGCTAGCGGATTAGGATTTATAATTTTGCATTTGGCGCTTTCTTAAATTACATTTCGTAATCCAAAGTGGATTATAGCAAAAATAAAAAAAATCGGCAATCTAAATTTGCCGATAAATAAACCTTATTAGAAAAAGTAAGCAAGGTAAGATTTTTTAACGAGATAAATAAAAATAAAAAAAATTTCTGGCTATTTTACATAACGTTTCGGCGTATCTGACGTTTCGCCACATCCATTATTATTTTAATTAGAGTGGCGAAATGTGGCTTTAGCTCTTGCAGATATGCCGTGTTAGACGATGTAATTTTTTTTATCTCTTTTTTAAAGCGCCAATTACTACCGGTATATATAGCAATGTCATGAAATAAGCAAATTTTGCCGCTCTCTGTTCAGTAGTTGGTTCATAACCATCATCAGCATATTGCTCACAACCACCATAAACAGGATCAGAGCGTTCTTCGCAAGTAGGATTTCCCAAGGTTATGCTTGCAAATAAAGCTATGCCAGCGCACCATAAAAAACCTTTCCATAAAACAGTTTTATATTTACCGCCCGTTGCGTTGTCGTTTGCTGTTTTCCATGCAAAGTAAACTATACCCGCTATAAACAAGTACCCAAGCGCTTTAAAAATTTCGTCAAAAATTGTTTCCATATTATTGAGATAAAAAAATTATTTCGTCTAACTCGTTTATATACGAACTGTTTTCGTATTATTAAATCAATTTTATCTGTTTAAAATTAATTTTAATTAAAACACGGATTTAAAAAATGTCAAATCAAAATTTTCTAATTATTCTTAAGAAATTATAACATTTAACTTTCAACTTTTAACTTAATTAATTTATCAAGGTATGACATTTCTAAATTGCTTTGACATTACTTTGACATAATTTGAAATATGAGAAAAAGTATGATAATATCTGATTATTAATTTTCATTTTTCATTATATGGATCAGCTTCTTAAAAAAATAAGTATTTCTTTTATCGCATTCACAACTCTTTTAATTTTAGTTATTATTTATTTTTCTTTTACAAAAGCAATGATTTTTATTTATCCTGATTCTCAAAAAAATGAAATAGATTTTACTATTTTGGCAAAAGAAATTATTGATTCTAAAAATTCAAATGAGTTTTTAGTTAATTTTTCTGAAACTTTTGAAGAAGAACAAGACACTTTCCCTTCTCAAGAAACTAACACAGAAATAGAAACACGAGCTATTGGAAAAGCAACAATTTTTAACCAAACTTCCATTGATCGCCGTTTAATTGCTACAACTCGCCTTCTTTCTCCAGATAATATTTTATATCGTATTAAAAACGATGCATATGTTCCTTCTAATGGAAAAATTGAAGTTGAAATTTATGCTGATCAACCAGGAAAAGAAAGTGAAATTTCTCAATCAGAAATTCATTTTATTATTCCCGGACTTCCTAAACAAATACAAGATCAAATTTATGCTCAAAGCAATAAACCAATAAAAAAAAGTATTAAAAAAAATAAAATTGTTACCAAAGAAAATATTAAAAATGCCACGGATGAATTAAAAAAAAGAATTTTACAAAAAATTCAAAAAGCAATTGATGAACCATTTGCGCTAGAAAATGAAAAAAATCATTTAATCCCCTGTCTTTTTGTTTCTGAAATTATAGAAACAAAAAAAGATGTTGAAATTGGAGAACAAAAAGATGAATTTAATTTAGGAATTAAATTAAAAATTACCGCAATTATTTTTGATAAAGAAAAATTACTAGCAAAAGCTAAAACTAAACTTTTAGAAAAAATTTATACTTATCAAAAATTAGTTAATCCTTTACAAAATTTTACTTATTCAGTTGAACAATATAATTCTAAAACCAAAGAAGCTTTGATTAAAGTTCATTTAGAAGGAATATCTACTTTAAATTCAGAATCAGAAATTTTAAATAAAAACAAATTAATTGGTTTAAAAAAAATAGAAATAGAGGAATATTTTAGTCAATTTCAAGGAATTAAAAAAACAGAAATAAAATTTTCTCCTTTTTGGGTAAAAAGAATTCCAAAAATTAAAAACCATATAGAAATAATAATTCAATAAATTTTATTTATGTTTTATAAAATTATCACATTTGGATGTCAGATGAATATTTCTGACTCCGAACGAATTACAACTGTTTTAGAAAAAATGAAATATCAGCCTACTTTAGATGAAAATAAAGCTAATTTAATATTGATTAACTGCTGTTCTGTTAAACAAAAAGCAATTGATCGAATTTTTGGACAAGAGAAAAATTTTGCTAAATTAAAAAAGAAAAACCCATCTTTAATTATTGCGCTTACTGGTTGTATTTTAAAAAAAGACAAAAAAAAATTTAAAAATAAAGTGGATTTAATTTTTGACATACGAGAATTATCACAACTAAAATCAATTCTTTTGTCATTTCAAACGAAGTCCGATAGTCCATCAAACAAAGTCAAAGAATCCCTTAATCCTTTTGGAAAAATAAATTCCGCTAATTATTTTCATATTAAACCAAGCTATTCCAATAAAACTATTGCTTATGTTCCGATTATGACGGGATGTAATAATTTTTGTTCATATTGCATTGTTCCATACACTCGCGGACGAGAAATTTCACGGTCTTCAGAAGAAATTTTAAAAGAGATAAAAAATTTAATTAAAAAAGAACGCAAAGAGATTATTTTGCTGGGACAAAATGTAAATAGCTACAAGTCAAATGTCAAATGTCAAATGTCAAATGTCAAAACTACATCTAAAAAATCAAAATTTATAAATTTTCCTTCTTTGTTAAAAATGATTAATGAAATTTCTGGTGATTTTAAAATTTCTTTTATGACTTCTCATCCAAAAGATATGTCTAATGAACTGATTAACACAATGGCAAAATGCGAAAAAATAAAAAAAGAACTCCATTTACCAGTCCAATCAGGCGATAATGAAATTCTTAAAAAAATGAATCGAAAATATACAGTTAAAAATTATTTAAATCTTGTTCAAAAAATTCGTAAAAAAATACCAAAAATTTTTATTTCCACTGATATTATTGTTGGTTTTCCTGGAGAAACAAAAAAACAATTTGAAAACACTGTTAAATTATGTAAAAAAATAAAATTTAACAAAGCCTTTATTTCTCAATATTCCCCTCGTGCAGAAACCGTCGCCTTTAAATTAAAAAATGATGTTTCTAAAGAAGAAAAAAAGAAAAGATGGAAAATTTTAAATGAGATAATAAACAAAAATTAACTTGACTTTTTTTAAAAAATTGTTATTATTAAAATAATTTTATTTTTAAAAAAATATTTTATATGACTGAAGAGGAACAACAAAGACAACGTTACAATCTTTTATGGGAACAAAATAATATTGTTGACACTAAAGATTTTAATAAAATAATTAAAGATTTTATTAAAAAAAATGAATTTACTCTTGAAAATCTTAAAACTCTTAGTGGGAGTGAGTTAAATGATTTAGCAAAAAATTTAGAGGAAATTCTTAAAAATATAGATTCTTTAAAACAAAAAGTAACAGATATAGATCCAGTAGAACAAAAAGTAACAGATATAAAAGAAGAAGATTTTTTTTCCTAATTATTAATTTAATACACGTAGAGATTGGGGAGAATTTCTCTCTACGTGTATTTTTTCTTCTTTTTTTAAATAAAAATCACCTCCTTTGCCTCACATATGGTGAGGTTTTTTTATTTAGCGCCTATCCTGCCCCCTTTTTGTCTAAGACCCACTAAGCCAACCGTGCCTATTCCCAGTAGAGCCATTGTACATGGCTCGGGAACAGCATTGCCACTAGGTGGTTGCCCAACAGGTCGCAATCGAGGGACCCAAATAGAATCTGAGTCCTCAACCCCTAGGTCTATTAACCCAGGAGTAAAGCCTATAGGAACAGGAACATATGCGTAAGAGGTGGCGGTCCCTCTTACGGCCTCATACGAGTTAGGCATCTCGTACGAAAATGTGAAAGAATTTCCGGGTGGGACCCATAAATTCCCAATCCCGAAAAGCGTTTTGCTCTGAACGCAAAACGCTGATATGGGAAATTGAAGGTTTGTTAGCCCTTCAAAACTCCCATAAAAATCCACACCCCAGCATCCTTCCGTGGAGCTGGGGTCGACAGTGACGGTACAATTAAACTCTATACCGCCACCGGAAACCGACTGGGTTCCACTTACCCAGTCAGTCGTAAATAACATACTGTCTGCTCTTGCCTGAGCAGATAGTATTATTACGACTATTGTCATTATTACCCTTTTCATTTCTTTGTCACCTCCTTTTGACTTTAGTTTGGTGCGTTTAAAATGAAAAAATACGCACAAGTCATTTATATTTTAATCTAAAATAATAAAAACTACAAACACAATTTAACATAATTGTCAACATAATTTAACACAATTTAGCATTTTATATTTACTAAAAAGTCTCCCTGACAAGGGAGATTTAGAGGGTTTCTTAATTTCTGAAAAGATGAGAGCAGAGGCTCTCATCTACCCCACTACTCTACAATTAGGATGTTCTACAAAAAATAAAAAATAGAATTTAGAATGGAATAAAATTTCTTAGTCCATAGAACAGTCTATGGACTAGTAGCTAAAATTAGCTAAAAAGAAGAAGCAAAAGAAAAGAAGCAAGGAAGAAAAGGAAAAAAATTTCGGAATTGTATTGCATAACAATTTGCATTTTGTAGGGGCGTATTGTAATACGCCCCTACAAAATTTCCCATTAAATTAAATTATTTGTTTTTTATTTCTGGGCGTACGCAAGGGTACGCCCCTACGGATACGTCAATAATAATTTTTATTATATCAGACACAATTTTACGTAGGGTCTCTAAAAAAAGGGCGGGCATAAAACCCGCCCCTACAAAATGGTAAAAAAATTCAATGGAAAATCCTGTAGGCCGATTCCATGTAATCGCCCACAGTCAGTCTTTTAATTAGATTTTTAAATTAAAATGTAATAAAATAACAATATAATTTTAAATACAAAAATATGTTAAGAAAAAAACCACAATTAATTGTTATTTTAGGCCCTACTGCTTCTGGTAAAAGCGAGTTAGCTTTAAAATTGGCCAAAAAATTTAATGGCGAGATTGTCTCAGCAGATTCGCGACAAATTTATAAAAAAATGAATATTGGAACCAATAAAATTAAAAATAAAAAACTTAGTCTAAATGAAGTCAAAGAATTAAAAGTAAAAAGTTTAAACAACAAAGTTCAAATAATCAACAACATTCCACATTATATGATTGACATTATTAATCCTAATAAAGAATTTAGTTTGGCTAAATATAAAAAAATGACAATTAAAATTATTAAAAATATCCAAAAACAAGGCAAAATACCATTTCTAGTTGGTGGCACTGGACTTTATATTTCTAGTATTATTAATAATTTTCAAATTCCTAAAGTTCCGCCAAATACGAAATTAAGAGAAAAAATAGAAAATGAAATTAAAAAATATGGTATAGAAAAAGTTTATCAAAAATTATTAAAATTAGATCCTGAAACTGAAAAATTTGTCCAAAAAAATAATGCTCGTCGAATTATTAGAGCTTTGGAAGTTTGCTTATCTAAAGGAAAACTTTTTTCTCAACAAAGACAAAAAAATAAACCCTTATTTAGAGTTTTACAATTAGGTATAAAAACTAATCGAAAAAAATTATTAGAAAAAATTAATCAAAGAGTTGATCAAATGATTAAAGATGGATTAATAAAAGAAGTTACTGAATTAGCAAAAAAATATAATTGGAATTTACAAAGTATGAGCGGAATTGGTTATAAACAAATGGGTATGTATTTACGAAATGAAATAAATTTAGATGAGACAATTGAATTAATTAAACGCGATACACGTCGCTATGCTCGTCGTCAAATGACATGGTTTAAAAAAGACGATCGAATTAATTGGATTTCCAATCAAAAACAATCTGAAAAATTAATTGCAAATTTTTTATAATATTATTATCTTCTTCAAAATTTCCATTATAATCTGCGGATTGGCTTTGCCTTTTGATTCTTTCATTGCTTGCCCAATTAAAAATTGTAAAACACTTTCTTTGCCATTTTTATATTCCTTAACAATTTCCAAATTATTTTCAATTACTTTCTTAACTAAATTTTCTAATTCTATCTCATCACTCACCTGTTCCAATCCTTGTTCTCGCATAATGTCTGATGGATCAGCACCTGTTTTAAACATTTTTTCTAAAACTTTTTGCGCATTAATTTGATTAATTTTATTTTTATAAATTAAACATAATAACTCGGCAAAATTTTCCGGAGAAATTTTTAATGATTGTTTTTTCCAAAATTCTAAATCGTTTTTAGAAAGACAAATAGGAATTTTAATTTTCGTATTGGATAAATATTTTGCCAAACGATTTATTAGCCAACTTGCCGCTAATTTATGCAATTTTTCTTTATTTTCCTGCCATACTTTTTCTCTTTGTTTTTCTTGAATTTTATCAAAAGAAAAAAACCATTCTCTTAATTCAGAAATCACTTGTTCGGTGTAATAAGATAAGGCGCAATTTTCTGTCAAAATTTTTACTTCATCTAAAGTAAATCCATATTCTTCCATAAATCTTATTCTTTTTTGTTGCGGTAATTCTTTTAATTGTAATCGTATTTGTTCTAAAATTATTTTTGATGAATCATTTGTATCATCTTTTTTTTCTTTAATGTATAACGGAGGTAAATCCGGTTCTGGAAAATAACGATAATCATGTGCTTCCTCTTTTGTCCGTTGTTCTACTGTAATTTCTTTGTTTTCATCCCAACCACGCGTTGTTTGTTCTTTGGGAGGATTCTTTTGCTCCCATAATTTTGTTTGTCTTCGTATTTCATATTCCAATGCTTTCTCAACTGCCTTAAAAGAATTTAAATTTTTTATTTCGGTTTTCGGATAAAGTTTATCTAAAAATTTTTTCGCGTCAAAATCATTTATACCATCCAATTCTTTCAAAGGCATCAATGAAATATTGGCATCACATCGCAAATGTCCTTTTTCCATATCAGCATCTGAAATTTCTTGATAACGCGCAATTAGTCTCAATTCTTGCAAAAAATTTTTTGCTTCTTGTGAAGTTCTAAAATCTGGCTCAGTAACAACTTCCATTAATGGCGTACTAGATCGATTAAAATCCACTAAACTATATTTTTTATTTTGAGAATGTTGTAATTTCGCCGCATCCTCTTCCAAATGAATCCGATTGATTCGAATTTTTTTATTCAAATCAGGGATAATTAAATATCCATTTTGCACAAATGGAAAATCGTATTGTGAAATCTGATAGCCTTTTGGCAAATCAGGATAAAAATAATTTTTACGATCAAATTTAGAAAATTCAGCAATTTTTCCATCCAAAGCCAAACCCATTAAAATAGTCCATTCTACAGCTTGTCTATTTATCACGGGCAAAGATCCAGGAAATCCCATACAAACAGGACAAATTGTTGTGTTTGGAGGTTGATTTTCTCCAGAATTATCACAACTGCAAAACATTTTAGATTTGGTTTTTAATTGTATATGGATTTCTAATCCAATAATTGGGAGGTACATAAAATAATTATGAATTTTAAATTTTAAATTGATATTAAACTAGCTTTTACAATTTTAGCAAGGATAGCTAATACGGTTGGGATGTTCTACAAAAAATAAAAATAATTTTGAAAATCCTTCTTCCGTAAAGTCTCCCTGATAAAGGGGATTAAGGGGGTTTCTTTTGTCTTTAAGAAATCCCCCAACCCCCTTTATCAAGGGGGCTAATTAAATCCCCAACTTCTTTATCGAAGGGGCTAATCAATTCTGTCCCCCTGATAAGGGGGATTAAGGGGGTTTCTTAATTTATAATTTATAATTTCTTAACTCCTCCCATTTCTCATCCACTTTCTCTTGGATTGTTTTAATAATTTTTTTATTTTCTGGTTTGAAAAGATGGGAGAATCTTTTTTGCATTTTTAAAAATTCTTCAACTGGCAACTTTTCTCTTGGTTGATAATTTAATT
This sequence comes from Candidatus Kuenenbacteria bacterium HGW-Kuenenbacteria-1, assembly GCA_002839745.1. Lineage (NCBI taxonomy): Bacteria > Candidatus Kueneniibacteriota > Candidatus Kuenenbacteria bacterium HGW-Kuenenbacteria-1. The sequence goes on along the minus strand of PGYQ01000001.1, from coordinate 41,739 downwards.
TATATTGTTTATTTTCTATTTCATACAAAGGCCACAAACAAGTTTCAACAGCCATTTTTGAAATTTGAATTGTTAAATCACAAGGAAATTTCCAATTTAATTGACAAGGCGAAAAAACATTTAACACTGCCGGACCATTAACTTGAAAAGCCTTTTCAGCTTTTTGATATAAATCAGACCAATAATGAACAGCGGATTGAGCAACATAAGGAATATTATGAGCCGCAACAATTTTAATTAAATCTTTTTTAAAAACTTCTTTCCCATGATGTGTTTTTCCTTCTGGCGTAGTAGTCGTGCTCGCGCCATATGGCGTTGAAGAAGATCGTTGATTTCCAGTATTCATATAGGCTTCATTGTCATAGCAAACATAAACAAAATTATGCCCTCGTTCCAAAGCGCCAGACAAAGATTGCAATCCAATGTCATAGGTTCCGCCATCTCCGCCAAAAACAACAAAATTTATTTTCTTTTTTAATTTCCCTTTTTTCTTTAAAAAAGAATAGGCACATTCAATTCCAGAAATTGTCGCAGAAGTATTTTCAAAAGCATTGTGCATCCATGGAACATTCCACGATGTTTGAGGATAAACGCTAGAAACTATTTCAAGACAACCAGTAGCGCTTACAACAACCACTGGATCTTTACTGGCAGACAAAATTGTTCTAACAATAATTGGAATAGCGCAACCAGCGCACGTCCGATGTCCACAAACAAAACGATTTTGTTCTTGAATTTTTTGAGTTAATATTTTTAAATCCATATAAATTAGTTTTCTATTTTTAGAAAATTATAATTATTTTAATTTCTGTGCTAATTACTAGTTACAGGTTTTTGATTTATAATTACTTAATATATTTAATTTCTTTCTTATTAATTTTTTTATTTAACAAATCCATAAAAACTTTTTCAATATCTTTTTCAAAAATATCTTGCCCGCCCAAACCAAAAATATAACTTTGACATTTAACATTTAACAATTGACAATTGACAATTTCGCTGTAAAGCGGAGGGAAAGCTCCTACAGAAACTGAACGATCTAAAATGGCAACTGCTTTAAGATGCGCTAAGGCTTGCGCTATCTCTTGATAAGGAAATGGCCTAAATAAAATTGGTTTTAATAATCCCACTTTAAACCCTATACTTCGCATTTTATCAACCACTGCCTTAACTGTACCAGCTGTAGAACTCATCACAACAATTCCATACTCAGCATCATCTAATTTATATTTTTCAAAATATTCATATTTTCGTTTAGTAATTCTTGAAAATTCTTTTCCAGTTTGTAAATAAACTTTTTTCACTTGTTCCATAGCTTTGATTTGCTGACATTTTATTTCAAAAAAACATGGCTGTGAAATAAATGAACCAACAGTAATAGGATTCTTTATATCTAATAATGAATACGCTGGCTGATATTTTTCTAAAAATTTTTGAACAATTTTATCTGGTAAAATTTTTACTGCTTCCACGCAATGTGAAGTAATAAATCCATCCTGCATGACCATAGCTGGCAATTTTACTTGCTCAGCCACTTTCATTGCTAATAAAATATTTTCATAAGCCTCTTGATTATTTTCTGAATAAATTTGTATCCAACCAAAATCTCGACAACCCATTGAATCAGAATGATCGCAATGAATATTTAATGGCGCTGACAAAGCTCGATTAACTACTGGCATCACAATTGGTAAACGTAAACCACTAGCTATTCCAAGAATTTCCCACATTAAAGCTAACCCCTGCGAAGAAGTGGCAGTCATTGCTCGTACTCCACTGGCTTGAGCTCCTACAACTGCACTCATTGCTGAATGCTCAGATTCAACAGTAATTATTTCTGAATCAACCAATCCATTAGCCACAAATTTACTAAATTTTTCTATAATAGGTGTTTGAGGAGTAATTGGATAAATAGAAACAACGCTGGGATTTATTTGTCTCATTGCTTCAGCCACAGCCTCAGCTCCAGTCAATGCTTTAATATTTAATTTTATTTTTTCATTTTTCATTTATATTTTTAAAAATATTTAATTTTCATTCTTTCAAAAATTTCTTTATTTTCTTTTTCTCCGCACATCCATAATTTTTCAATTTCATAACGATTTAATGTTTCTTGAAAATATTTAGCATCAAGCAACCCTAATAATGATTTCTCATATTCCTCTCTATTAAATGCAAGATTTATTTTTTTATTTTTATCTAACCATAATAAACCTGATATATTTACGCGAATTGCTTGTTTTAATTTTTCTTCTACTTCTATCACAATAGAAAGATGAGTTTTGTCTATTTTTCTATCTTCTATATCCCCCAATCCTATTTCAAAAGGCATTTCTATGTTTTTTAATCTAATATTTTCTACTAAATTTTTATTACTATTTTGATAAATAATTACATCAGCTTCTTTAATTATTGTTGTCTCCCCAACTTCTATTAATTCTTTAAATTCTTTAATCAAACCTAATTTTTCCAAAAAAAATTTTACTGCTATTTCTCTTGCTTCTTTAAACTCACTTTCTTTTTCATTATTTAAAATTGTTTCCATAAATTTATTTCATTTTAATAATTTTAATTGGACAGACTTGAGCGCAAATACCACAACCCTTACAATAGTCTAAATTTGTTTTTAATCGTTTATTATTTTTAACAGGAATACAATTTTCTGGACAAAATTGAACGCATTGCAAACAATGAATACATTTTTCCTTATTCCAAATCGGACAAAATGTTTTCCATTCTCCTGTTTTGCATTCTTTTGAAGAACCTGGTTTGTCAATTACTCCTCCAATTAAATTTTGTTTTGTTTTTTTTGTCATAATTTTAGATTTACGATTTAATTTATAATTCATAATTTATAATTTCTTAAGTATCCTTTCTTTACTGCTGTTATATTTGCTTTAGCACCTTGCTCCCCCACTTTAATTAAAAAATGTTTTTTAATTACCTTAATTAAATTTTCTAATTTTACTACTTGCGTTATTTTGACCAATGCGCCCAACATTGCAGTATTGGGTTTGTCTTTTCCAATAAATTCTAAAGCAATACTTGAAGCATCTAAAATTTTTATATTTTGAAAAAGATGACGAAATTGAACATCAGCATTTTTTGATGAATTAATTATTAAAATTCCATCTTTCTTTAATCCCTTAGCTACATCAACGGCTTTTATTAAAGTTTCATCTAAAACCAAAATAACACTTGGACAAATCACAGGTTCATGAGTTTTAATTTCTTGATCAGAAATTCGGACATAAGCAACAACAGGAGCGCCTGATCGTTCAGGTCCATATTCAGAAAAAGCTTGAATAAATTTTCCTTCTTTTAAGGCCGCTTCGGCAATAAATTGAGCAGATGATTTTGCTCCCTGTCCACCTCGACCATGAATACGTATTTCAAACATAAAATAACTTTTTAAAAAAAAGAAATTAGAAATTATAAAATTTAAAATGGTTTTAATATTCGACTAGCGCGCATTATTTCAATAGTTTTAATTAACCCATCAGTCAAAGAGATTACTGGAAACCACTCTAATAATTTTTTTGCTTTATCAATATTTGGTATACCTATTCGACTCATATAATCAGGGCGTTCTTTATAAATTATTTTAGAAGAACTACCACTTATTTTAATGATTAATTCAGCAATTTCTTCAATTGTCCAAATATTAGGATCACCTAAATTAATTGGCCCTTCTATTTTTGAATCCATTATTTTGATTAATCCAGTTATTATATCTTCTATATAACAAAAAGAAGTTACTTCTTCTTTTCTTTGAATAATCATCATTGGCTCATTTGAAATCGCTTGTTTGATTAAATCTGGAATAATTCTTCCATCATCTAATTTCATTCGAGGTCCATAAGTATTAAAAATACGAACAATTTTAGCCCATGGTATAATTTCTTGTAAATTTTCTTTTTGAGTTATTTGTTCAAAAATTTCTGGACTTATTTTAATTTTTTCCTCATTTGGCATAAAACAAAATTTACGTCGATAATTAGCAACCATTGCCTCAGAAAATCTTTTTCCTTCATTATAACAACTTTGCAATCCTACAGGATTAACGTGACCTTTTTCTTCTTCTTTAAAATGATGAGTAAAATCAGATGGCGATGAACCATAAATAGCCGCATCAGAACAATGCAATAATTTAGCTTTATATTTAATAGCTAAATCTAAAATGTTTTTTACTCCCAAAGAATTAACCAATAAAGTTTCAATTGAATGATTGTGATATTCTTTTGGCGATGCAGGACAAGCTAAATGATAAATTTCTTGTATCCCTCCTAATTTTATTTTAAATTTTTTTAAATTCAAAAAAAGTTCTAAATTTATAGGTTCTATAATATCATGTTTAATAAATTCAAAATTAGGAAATTGTAAAAGATGATCAATGTTTAATTCAAGACCGGTTAAAAAATTATCTAGACAAATAATATTAACATTTTCTAATCTTAATAATTCCTCACAAAGATGAGAACCAATAAATCCAGCTCCTCCTGTTACTAAAATATTTTTTTTAAAAATTTCTTTTGTTTGAGAAAACATAAAAATAGAAATTAGAAATTAGCTTTTTTAGGTTTTTAGAAAATAACAAATTTAAAATTTTCTACAAACTACCAATTGCCACATTAATTCCTCCTTGAAATTCAGAATCAAAAGATTTAAATTCGGTTTTTAAATTAGCATTTTTATCAAAAATTTTCACTATTGATTGTCCTGCTTCTCTTTGACTAGTAATAATTTCATCTTTTCCGTCTTCATCAATATCGCCTGTTGCTATATTAACCCCACCTTTAAAATCAAAACTATAAGCCATAAATTGAAATTCAAAATATAAATCATTTTCTTGTATTTTATATACTCTTACATAAGAACTTTCTTCCGAAGCAATACTAACAATTAATTCATCTCGTTTGTCACCATTAATATCGCCTGTTGCTATATTAACCCCGCCTTTAAATTTTGAATTAAAAATCATTGTTTGAAATTCAAGATATAAATCATTTTCTTGTAATTTATAAACTCTCACATAAGAACTTTCTTGCGAAGCAATACTAACAATTAATTCATCTCGTTTATCACCATTAATATCGCCTGTTGCTATATTAACCCCGCCTTTAAATTTTGAATTAAAAGCCAAAAATTGAAATTTTAAATTTCCATTTGTATCAAAAATTTTTATTAAAGGTTCGCCTGACTTAGGACCAGTAATAATTTCATCTTTTCCATCTCCATCAATATCTCCTATTGCCACACTAATACCTTTATTATAATCTAAATCATAAGCCAAAAATTGAAATTTTAAATTTCCATTTGTATCAAAAATTTTTATTAAAGGTTCGCCTATATTTGGACCAGTAACAATTTCATCTTTTCCATCTTTATCAATATCTCCTATTGCCATATTAATGCCACCATCAAAATGTTGACTATAAATTATTTGTTGATAATTTAAATTAGTATCAATATTAAATTTTTTAAAATATACTTTATTGTCTTTATCAGATGTTATAAAAATTTTTTTACCTTTTAAAATTTCTTCGGAACTTTGAGCCAATTTTAAAGCTTGATAAACATTTAATCTTCCTTTTCCTAATTTATCTTTATAATCAGGATTTTGTTCACTAATATTATCAACTCCATCTAAAATAAAATCTTGAACTTCTTTATTTGTTAAATTTGGAAATTGACTCCAAATTAAAGCAGCTGTTGCTGTAACTTGAGGTGCAGCTATTGAAGTTCCAGAATAAAATCCTCCATAATATTCTTTATAATTCGCTTCATTGGAATTATAAACCTGAGTTCCATAAAAATCAATTCCCGGCGCAGAAATATCCACATAATTTTTTCCAAAATTGGAAAAATTTGTCTTTTGATCTTTATTGTCAACAGCGCCTACTCCAATTATTTTATTTTCTTGCTCATTATAACAAATTGGATATAAAGGTATTTCATCTAAATTTATCCCTTGTATTTGAGTTTCTGATTTTTTATCACCATTTCCTGCTGCTGTAACAATAATTAATCCTGCTTTCCAAGCGCGTTCAATTGCTTTTGATAATTGTTCTGATTTTTTACTTCCAACAAAACTTAAATTTAAAACACGCGCTTTATTTTTAACAGCATAATCAACAGCTTTAGCAATATAACTGTCGTTTCCATTTCCTTGCTCATTTAAAACTCGCAAACACATAATTTTTGCTTTAGGACTTATTCCAATTATTCCTTGATTATTATTGCCTTCAGCAGCTATTATTCCAGTTATTATTGTCCCATGATTAATAGCTTCTTTAGTAAATTTAGAAAGAAATTTAGGATTTGGATCATTTGAATCTTCAATAAAATCCCAACCATTAATATCATCTATATAACCATTTTTATCATCATCAATTCCATTTCCTTTTATTTCATTAGGATTAGTCCAAATATTATTTTTTAAATCTGGATGATTAATATCAACACCAGCATCTAAAACAGCGACAATAATTTCTGAAGAATAATTATTAGCAATTTCCCAAGCCTTATCTGCTTTAATTATCGGTAAATACCATTGTTTTGAATAATAAGTATCATTTGGAACTAAAGCCATTATTGGAAATGCGAAACCAAAAAATAAAGTAATAATAAAAATTGTGAGTAATTTATTCATATTTTAATTATTTTTTGCTTTTAATTCTAAAAGTTTTCTTTCTATTCCTTTGTTATTTGGATTTAATTCTTGAAGTTTTAGAAAAATTTGTGATGCTTGATCGTAAAGTTCTTTTTTCTCATAAGCGATTGCTAAACCATAAAGAGCGTTGGAATAATTAGGTGAAATTTGAATAGCTATTTGAAATATTTTAATCGCCTCGTCTGTTTTTTCTTGATTAAAATAAAGTCTACCTAATTCAAAAAGAACAATTGGTTCAATTTTTTTTTCCTTATCCAAGTCTATTGTTATTTTTTCTAAACCAGAAATGGCTTTTTTGACGTCTCCTTGTTTTTCATAAGAAAGAGATAAATATAATTCAGCTGGCCAAAAATTCTTTTTTAATTCTAAAGCTTTTTGAAATTCTTTTTGTGCTAACGCAATTAACTCAGATGAACTCATTTTTTTTATTTTTTCTATAAAAGATTCTTTTTCTAAAATAGTTTTTTGAGATTCTTTTTCTAAATCTTTTTCTTTATTTTTTTCCGCCAAATCTGCATACATTTTCCCTAATTCTAAATGTAAAACAGGACTATTGGGTTCTAATTCTATAGCCTTGATTACTCCTTCTATTGCCAAAGGAATTGTTCCTTCTGTCATTGTTTCAATATCTTTATAAAACCGCCCTTGAACTTCTGCTGTTTCTATATTAAATGGAGCTATTTTTTGAACTTTTTTAATTTGATCAATTCCTAAACTAACTGTTTCTTTCATTTTTTCATAAGACTGTTGATTTTTTAAAATTAGAGATTCGTTTGAAATTTTATCTAAATAAGCTTGAATTAAATTTATTTGATAATACACTTGTTCGCTATTTAAAATTAAAGCTTGTTTTAAAATTTCAATTTTTTGTTCATAAAAATTTTCCATCGGTTGTTTTGATTTTAACCCATATTTTATTAACACTTCTGCTTTATATTTTTGAACAGCAAAATAACCTCCTCCTATTAAAATAAAAAAAATTAAAATAATAACTAAATTTAAAATAATAGAAAATTCTGGAACATTTTTTAAAATTTTATATCCAATTTTTTGATATTTAAAAATTTCTGGTTTTATTTCTCTATAATCAGCTATTAAAAGACTAAGAAAAAACCAAAAACAAAAATTTAAAACCGTGTTCCCTTGATAAAAAAATTGAGCAATAAAAAGAGAAAATACCGGAAAACAATAAATGGTAAATGGTAAACGAAAAATATTTTTAAACAAAATTCCCATTAAAATTAAATAAACCAAAATTCCCAAAATTCCAATACTTACTATTAATTCTGAAATATAATTTCCACTTTTTCCAAAACGAATTTGCCAATTTTTATTTTGATTAAATTCTGCTGAATGATATTTAGAAAAATTATAAATAAAAGTGCTTGGGCCTGTGCCTAAAATTGGATGATGCTTTATTGTGTCAGCAGTAATTTGCCAACTAATTTTATTTTCTAATCTTACTTCTTTATTTAAATCTATTTTAATAAATTTATTTAATGGATAAAAAATAGAAATAAAAGCAATAATAAAAATAATACTAATTAAATAAATTTTAAAACTATTTTCTTTTTCTGTTTTTTTTACTATTTTAAAAACAAAAAATAATCCTATGGTAATTGATAAAACAATCCATGCCAAAGTAAAATTAATTCCTATAAGTAATAAACAACAAATAACAAGTAATGAGTAATTATTAATAATAAATAATAAATTTTGCGGTTTTTTCCCTAAAATCAAAATAATAATTATTACTAAATAAATACTCAAAGTTTCCCATGAACCGATTGAATTAAAATTAGATAAATTAATTTCAGATACGAAATTATTTAACCAAGAAATTTGCGCTATTCCTTTTGAAAGAAAACCAAAAATTGAAAGACAACTAATTAAAATAACAAAAAATCCAGAGCATAAAAAAACATTCTTTAAACGATTAATAGTTAAATTGGTTTCATTAATATTATTAATTATGATAAAAAATAGCATCCCCAAACTTAATATCTCTAAAAGATTTCCCGAAAACCAACCATAAACTCCCCAAATTGAAGAATATCTATCTAAACTAAAAAAAGTAGCCAAAGCAAAAATTATCATTAAAATTAAAACAGGAATATTTAAAGGATTTCTCAAAAATTTAAATCCTTTTTTTATAATCGCCATTTTAATTAACCAAGCTATTAGAGCTATTGTTACTAAAAACCAAAGTAAATATTGTTTATTAAATTCAAAAATTTCAAAAGTAAAAGGAAGAAAAAATAAAGGAATAAAAAAAACCAAAAGATAAATAGGCACTGAAATAAAAGAATTACAAAGTTTTAATAGCAATTGTAATTTTTTAGATTGATCTCTTATAATTGGTTCATTTTTTTCAGATACTTTTTGTTCTAATTTTTTTTCTTTAATTTGTTTTCGTTTAATTTTTAAAAATCCAATTAAATTAAAAAACTCTTTCAATTTAGATTTTTTTGAAATTTTTTCAATTTTTTCTTTTATAATTTCAACTTTTAAATTATTCCCAAAATTCATTTTTTTTCTTGCTTCTTCTATTTCTTTTTCTCTTTTTTTTCTTTCAGCGCTTAAATCAATTATTTTATTTTCTTTTTTAAACATAAATTTATTCTTTAATCCCATCTAAATTAACATCATATAAAATTTGTTCTTGTACTAAACGATAATCCATAATTTCTTCTTTTTTAAACCAATGATTAATTTCAGTTTCGGCTTCTCCCACTGTTCCAGACGCATGAATTAAATTTCTAATTGCTCGCCCATCAGCATCAGTCATTTGATATGAATCCAAAACAAAATCTCCACGAATTGTTCCTACATCACATGTCAAAGGTTCAGTTCCGCCAGTTAATTTTCTTATAATTTGAACTACATGAGCTCCTTGCCAAACCATTGCAATTACTGGTCCGCTAGACATATATGTTTTTAAATTTTTTAAAATCACGGCCGTAATTTCAAATGGATCTTCGGATGGTGGCGTTAACCCTTTAGCTATATATCCTTTTATTGTTTTTTCTCCCGTAATTCTTCGCCAATTTGGATCCAAGGTATAATGTTTTTCTATATGTTCAACGTTTGGAATAAGCATTTTTATAGCTACTAATTTAAGCCCAACTCTTTCATAACGATTAATAATTTCGCCCATTAATGATCGTTGAACGCCATCTGGCTTAATAATAACCAGCGTTCTTTCTTTTTTCGGATGTTCTATTGTCATAAAAAAAATATTAAAAAAATAAATAAAATTATTTTGGCACGGGAGCCAGGACTTGAACCTGGAACCTCTGGTTTTGGAGACCAGCGCTCTACCAATTGAGCTACACCCGCAAAAAATTCTTTGTCATCCTCGGGCGAGTCCTCTGAGGACGAGACCCGGGGATCTAGAAAAAAATCTTAATCTAGATTCCCGCCTACGAGGGAATGACAGAAAAAAATTAATTCAAAATTCATAATTTTTTAAGTTTTCGTGTTTCTTTGTTTTTTTGTTTTTTTGTTTCTATTATTCAATCTTCAACTCATAAACTTTATTATCAGCAAGAATATAAAGTTTATTTTTTTCTTCATCAACAACAAAATTTTGCAATTTGATAAATTTTTCAGAAGTATATTGTTTTTGAACCTTGCCTTGTTTATCAGAAATTATTATTCTTTTAGTTGATGGTTCTAAAATATAAATGTATTTAGAATTAAAATCCGTCCAAATTTTAGTTGGATTTTCTAATGCTGGTTCAAGATTTTTTAAAGCAAACTCTTGTTTTTTCCCTTGAAGAAATTTTAAAATTTCTCCATTAGATTTTAAAACATAGATAGAACCATCAATCGCCAATGAAACTCCTTCATTTAAATTAATTTGTTCATCTTTAATCCAATTACTTTTTTCAGTTTGAGTTGAATTGTATTTATAAATTTGATTATTTTCTGAATCTAATGAATAAATTTTTTGAGAATAAACAACAAAATCTTTAATTTTATTAGTTTTAATGGGTAATTTAATTCCCATTAATTTTAAATCTTTATTTAAAACATTAAATTTGGCTAATTCATTAGTGTTATAGTAAAATAAAATAGAATTTTTATCATATTGTTTTGCGTTTTCAAATTGTTTATTTTCCTGCAAATTATTAAAAACAAAAAAAATCTTTTTTTCTTTAGAATCAAATTTAAAAATTGAATTATCTTGATTATAAAAATAAAGTTGTTGATTTAAAAGAACTAAATTAAAATTTTTATTTTTAAAATCCAAAAGATTTAAATCAGCAATTATCAAAGGATTATCAATGCTAATAATATTTCTTAATTTATTTAACTGAATTTCTGTTTCTTTTTGAATTTTTTGAAGTTTTGCTAAATTTTCTGGAGAATCTTTTGGTAATTCTTTAGATAATTTTAAAATTTCTTCTAAATTCTTTTTTGCTTTTTCCTCGTCTTTATAAATTAAAGCAGCGCCCACGGCGTTTTGTTTATTTTCTATCTTTTCAATTAATTGATTATTTTTTTTAATTTCATTGTCATTGCTTTGTTTTCTAGCTAACCAAATAAGACTAGATATAAAAAATAAAGCCAAAATTAAAAAAATAATAAATAATATTTTACTAAAATAAGAAAGGGATCTAAATTTATTTATCCATTTTAACACAAAAGGAGAATGACTAATAAATAATAGATTTCTTTTCTTTGGAAAAGTTGAAATATTAGAAATTTCTTTAGGTATTTCTTGTCTTTTAACTGACGAATCAATCCTGTTTTGTATATAGAATTTTCTTTTTGAATGAATAAATATTTTTTTAAAAAAATAAAATAAACAAGAAATGCAATGAGAAAATAAATTTAACAATTTTTTTTGAATTTTAGAAAAAAATGAAGCTCTAAGAATTCTATCTGTTTTTTCTTTTTGTTTAGCTAAATCAAATAAAGGATTATTGGTTGGAATTAATTCAATATTTTCTATTATATTTTTTTTATCAGATGAAACATTTTTAATTATTACTCCGGCTAAAATATTTTTAATTTTTGAATTACTAAGAAGATTTTGAAATTTTGAAATAGCTGAATTAGCTTCCCAATTATTTATAATTTTTTTTATTTTTTCCGAACTAATTAAATCAAAAATTCCGGAAGAAGTAAAAAAAATATTATTATTAGTGCTAATTGAACCATTAGTAATAGAAGAAAATAATTTTAAAGGATTAATAGAAATATTATTTACTCTAACTTTTTCAATAATATCAATTATTTTATCTTCATAAATTAAAAAAGCTGAAAAAAGCGATCCTATTTGAGCAAAATAAATAAACTCATTTTTAACCACAGCAACCAATATATTTATTTTTTTGAACCAATTACTTTGACTCACTCTTATTATTTTAGCAAATTCTTGATTAGCTTTTTGAAGAGTTGCTTCAAATATTTCTTCAATGTTTAACTCTTCTTTGTTTATGTTTGAACTATAATAATTAGTTTGAATTTCTTTAATAATACGCTCAATAATTTCTTTTTGAGGATTTTGAGAAGAAAAATCAGAAAGAGCGGCTAAAATTATTAATTGCCCCCTTTTTCTTTCTCGTTCATTTGAAGGCTCAACAATATAAACATTTCCCCATATTTCAGTTAATTTGGGATCATTAATTAAAAAACTCGCAACTTGAATATTATTTTTAGAATCTTTTGCATTAAACATAGAATAAATAAAATTAAGAGAGAATTTTTACAATTTTAAATTTTTAAAACCTAATCTCTTAATAAAATTATACTATAAACATAATTACAAAGCAAATTTTAATAATCTATTTATTTTAAAATGTTTTTATCTTGATAGATTAAATAAGTTATGTTATATATAGTTATATTTTTCGTTTTTATAATTTAAAATTTAAAATTTAAAAAATTCTATCTTATGTTTATAAAAAAAATTGGCATTGATTTAGGAACAGCAAATACTTTGGTTTATGTTCCAGGAAAAGGAATTGTTATTAATGAGCCTTCTGTAGTTGCTATTTCTGTTTTTGATAAAAAGGTTTTAGCTGTAGGAGATGAAGCAAAGGAAATGTTGGGTCGAACACCTGATAGTATTATTGCTTGTAAGCCTCTCAAAGACGGGGTAATTGCTGATTATAGAACCACTGAAGCAATGTTGCGATATTTTATTAATAAAGCTTTGGGAGGAATTCATTTTTTTAGACCAGAAGTAATGGTTGCTGTACCAGCTGGAATTACTTCTACTGAACGTCGGGCAGTAATTGACGCTACATTAATTGGTGGGGCAAAAGCAGCGTATGTTATTAAAGAACCAATTGCGGCCGCCATTGGCGCAAATATTCCTATTGGCAATGCTTCGGGACATATGATTGTTGATATGGGCGGAGGAACAAGCGAAATTGCGGTTATTTCTTTAGGTGGCATTGTTACCAATGCTTCAGTACGATTAGGTGGAAATAAATTTGATAGCGCAATTGCTGAATATACTCGAAAAAAATATAATTTAGCAATTGGTGAACGCACAACCGAAAATATTAAAATTCAAATTGGTTCAGCTTTATTTTTAGAAGAAAAATTGAAAATGAAAATTCGTGGCAGAGATACAATTTCTGGTTTACCTAAAACCATAACAATTACTTCAGATGATGCAACAGTAGCTATTCAAGATGAATTAACAGAAATTATTAATGCTGTGAAATCTGTTCTTTTTGACACACCTCCTGAATTATCCGCAGATGTTATTGATAAAGGTATTGTTTTGTCTGGCGGAAGTTCTCTTTTAAGAAATATGGATAAACTTCTTTCTCGCGCTATTGATGTGCCAGTTTATGTTGCCGATGATGCTCTACTTTGTGTCGTGCGTGGCACAGGCATCGCTTTAGAAAACTTAGAATCATACAAAAGAGCCATTTTAGCGACGAAGTAAAATTATATGAATTCAATCATTGGGCATGAAAAAATTATTTATTTCTTGCAAAAAAGCATTAAAAATGATAAATTAAATCATGCTTATTTGTTTTGCGGTCCAGCGCATTTAGGAAAAACTACAATTGCTAAAAATTTTTTATCTGAAATATTATGTGAAAAAAAATGCAAAAAATGTATCCATTGTCTAAATTTAGAAAAAAATACTCATCCGGATGTTTATTTTATAAATAAAGAAAAAGATAAAAAAAATATTACCATTGAACAAATTCGTTTTTTACAAGAAAAATTAATTAGACATTCTTTTCATGGATCATATAAAATTATTCTTATTAATCAAGCCGAAACTTTAAGTTTAGGAGCAGCTAATTGTCTTCTTAAATCTTTAGAAGAACCAAATCCAAAAACAATTTTTATTTTGATTGCCGAAAATACAAATTTACTTCCCAAAACAATTATTTCTCGAACACAAATTTTAAAATTTCTACCAGTTGCAACAAAAGATATTGTCAATTATTTTGAAAAACAATTTAATTTAGAGGCTAATCAAGCTTTAGAATTAGCAAAAATTTCAATAAATAAACCTGGTTTAGCAATTACTTTTTTTCAAAATCAAAATTTATTAGAAGAACATAAAAAACAAATTCGAGAATTTATTAATTTTCCGCAAAAAAATTTAAATGAGAAATTTCAAATTATTGAAAAAACCCTATCTACTAAAAATGAATTTTTAGAAAATATAAAAATTTTACAAAATATTCTGTCTCAATGGGATTTAATAATTAGAGATTTAATTTTAATCAAAAATTCCTTAAACATATTTATTATTCATTCTTTTTTGGAAAACGAGCTAAAAGAATTGGTTCAAAATTATGACGAAAATCAATTACTTCAAATTTTAAAAAAGATAAAAAAATCCAAAGAATATTTATTTACCAACGCAAATCCCAAATTAGTTTTTGAAAACTTCACCTTAAATTTATAATTTCTAAATTATGTTTAAAAAAATACTTACTTTTATTTTATTAATGTTCATTCCTTTATTTTTGACGGGGTGTATTAAAGTTAACTTTGAAAAAAACGGAAATGGAAGCGGAGGAATCTTTAAATCAACTGATGCTGGAAATACTTGGGAACAAAAAACATCTCTAGTATCTCAAAATAAAAAAGAAAAACAAAATATTAGCAGGATTAATCTAACAAAAATGTTTTTTTCTTTAGATGATTCTAAAATTATCTATTTAGGAACCAAAGAAAATGGATTATTTGTTACTTTTAATGCAGGAGATGAATGGAATAATATTTTTATTCCAAAAGGGGAAATTAACGACATAGCTATTGATCCAAAAAATAAAAATATTATTTATGTGGCATATTATAATAAAATCTATAAATTACTTAATCAAGAAAAAAAATTACAGGAAATTTTTATTGAAAATCAAGATAAAAGATATATTACATCTTTAGCAATTGATTGGAAAAATCCTAATAAAATTTATGCAGGAACAAACGATGGGGCGCTTTTACAAAGTTTAAATTCAGGACAAAGTTGGAATACAATAGAAAGTTTTAATAAAAAAAACGAAACAAAAAATAAGATAAATAAAATTTTAATAAATCCTTATGATAATCGAATTTTTTATGTAACCACAGTAAATGCGGGTATTTTTAGATCTGGGGATCAAGGAAAAAATTGGCAAGACATTACTTTAGGATTAGAAAAATATGCTGGAGGAAAAAATATTTTTGATATTGCTTTTGATCCAAGCAAAAAAGAAGGATTTTTACTCGCAACAACATATGGATTAATAAAAACCGATGATGGAGGAAAAACATGGAAAGATTTTAAATTATTATCTTTGCCTGGAACTGTAAAAATTTATTCTGTAGCAGTTAATCCTAAAAATTCAAGAGAAATTTATTATGGAACAAATGGGGCTATTTATAAAACAAATGATAATGGAATTACTTGGATCACTAAAAAATTACCTACTTTAAATGCAGTAAAAGTTTTATTAATAGATCCTAAAACTCCCGCAACAATTTATGCAGGTTTAAACAAGGAAAAATAAATTTTAATTTTTTAATATTTTTTTATGGAACTAAATTTGATTGAATCGCACAAACCAGAATTTGAAAAAACAATTATTTTTTTTGAAAAAGATTTAGAAAAATTAAGAATTGGCCGAGCTAATCCAGCGCTAGTTGAAGATTTAATAATTAAGGCTTATGATGGACAAATGCCTTTAAAACAATTAGCTAGTATTAATATATCTGACGCAAAAACAATTATTATTCAACCATGGGATAAAAATCTTTTAAAAGATATTGAAAAATCGATTTCAATATCTAGTCTGAATCTTCCTTGCGCAGTAGATGGAACAATGATTAGACTAAATATTCCGCCAATGACAGGAGAACTAAGAAAAGAAATAGTCCAAATAGTTCATCAAAAACTTGAACAAACAAGAGTAAGTTTTCGACAAATTAGAGATGAAATAAAAAAAGAAATACAAAAACAAGAACAAGAAAAACAAATTTCAGAAGATGATAAATTTTATTATTTCAAAGAATTAGATAAAGTTGTTGAAGAATATAATGAAAAACTTAAAGAAATAGAAATAAAAAAAGAAAAAGAAATAATGACAATCTAATTAATTTTTAATTTATAATTTTTAATTTCTTAAATATGTTTTTAACTATTATTGTTTTTATTGTAATTTTAGGGCTATTGGTTCTTGTCCATGAATTTGGACATTTTTTTGTTGCTCGAAAAATGGGTGTAACTGTAGAAGAATTTGGTTTTGGATTTCCTCCACGAATTTTTGGTATCAAAAAAGCAGGAACGCTTTTTTCTTTAAATTGGATTCCTTTGGGAGGATTTTGTAAAATCAAAGGAGATGAAGGTGGCAATCCTTCTGAAAAAGATAGTTTTGTTTCAAAAAAAATTTCAGAAAAAGTAGCCATTATTTCTGCTGGCGTAATCATGAATGTTTTTTTAGCATTCATATTATTTTCTATTGGATTTATGATTGGTTTTCCACAAGCATTAAATAAAGAAACTATTAAAGGAGCAAAAAAAATCAATCAGCCACAAATTCAAATTATGTCAGTTTTAGAAAACTCTCCAGCTCAAAAAGCAGGAATTCAATTAGGCGATGTTATTTCTGAAGTAGATGGACAAAAATTTGAAGATGTTTCTTTATTTCAAAAATATATAAAAAATATTGAAAAAGAAACCATAATAAAAATTAAAAGAGGAGATAAGTTTTTAGAAAAAAAAATTTATCCAGAATTTTCTGAAAAAGTCAATGGAAAAATAATAGGTACTCAATTAGTTAGTACTGGAATTATTTCATATTCTTGGCATCAATCCATTTATTTAGGAGCCAAAACAACCATTTTTTTAACCTTTGAAATAATTAAAGCCTTTTGTTTATTAATTAAAAATTTAATTATTCATCAAACATTATCAGCAGATATTTCTGGACCTGTTGGAATTGTTATAATGACAAAACAGATGGTTAATTTAGGATTTATTTACATTCTTCAATTTACCGCCTTACTTTCTTTAAATTTAGCAGTTATTAATTTTATCCCATTTCCAGCATTAGATGGTGGAAGAATACTTTTTTTAATAATTGAAAAAATTAGAAGAAAACCAATTAATCAAGAAATAGAAAATATCACTCATAGTATTGGATTCGCTTTATTAATGCTATTAATTATAATCATCACTTATCAAGATATCGTTAAATTTGGTGGAAAAATTTTAAAAGCACTTTTAAGAATTTTTTAATTAAAAATTTATTATGAATTTAACACTTTACCGAAAATATAGACCACAAACTTTTAAAGATTTGGTTGGTCAAGATCATATTAAAATTACTTTGGAAAATCAAATTAAAACTAATCAAATTAATCATGCCTATTTATTTTCTGGGCCTAGAGGAACAGGAAAAACCACTTGCGCTCGTCTTTTAGCCAAAGCGATTAATTGTAAAAACAGAAATAAAAAAGATGCAGAACCTTGTAATAAATGTACTTTTTGTAATGAAATTAGCGAAGGAAAATCTTTAGATATAATGGAAATTGATGCTGCTTCACAAACAGGAGTAGATAATGTTCGAGAAAATATTATTGAAAATTCCCGTTTTATCCCTCATAATCTTAATTATAAAATTTTTATTATTGATGAAGCTCATATGCTTTCTCTTTCCGCTTTTAACGCTCTTTTAAAAATTTTAGAAGAACCACCGGCTCATATTATTTTTATTTTAGCCACCACTGAAATTCACAAAATCCCAGAAACAATTATTTCTCGTTGCCAACAATTTAATTTTAAAAAAATTAATTTTTTAGAAATTACAAAAAAATTAGAAAAAATTTGTGATTTAGAAAAAATAAAAGTTGATCCTCAAATTATAAAAAATATCGCTCATCAAAGCCAAGGATATCTTCGAAATGCCGAAAGTCTTCTTGGTCAAATTTTAGTTTTAGGAGAAAAAGAAATAAATCTTGAACAAGCCGAATTGATTCTCCCACACTCTAACTTTAATTTAATTTTAGAATTATTAGAACATCTTTTTGAAAACAATAAAAAAGCCACTTTAATTTTAATTAATAAATTAGTAGAACAAGGGATTGATTTAAAATATTTTATTAATGATTGTATTGAAATAATGCGAAAAATTTTATTAATAAAAATAGATCTCAACCTTAACAACTTCTCTCAAGAAATGGATAAAGAAATTGAAAAGAAAATTTTAAAATTAACGGAAAAAATCAATATAAAAAAATTAAGCAAAGCAATTGAAATTTTAATTAAAACACAAAAAGAATTAGGCGAAACAGATATTATTCAATTGCCATTAGAAATAGCTATTTTAGAAATTATAGAAAATGATGAAATAATAGAACAAGAAAACAATAAAACAATGGAACAAAAAAACAATTTTGTAAGGGCATACCCTTGCGTACGCCCAGAAAACAATGAAGCGAAAAGCGAAAAGCGAAAAGCAAAAAATAATGAAACAGAAAATCTGAAATCTGAAACCTTAAATAAAGAATCTAAAATTAAATTAGAAGAAATTAAAGAAAAATGGGGAAAAATTTTAGAAAAAATTAAAAAACATAATCATTCTATTTTTACTTTTTTAAGAACAACAGAGTTACTTTCCTTTAAAGAAAATATATTGCAAATTGGATTTGAACATAAGTTTTATCAGGAAAGAATTAATGATAGAAAAAATAAAGAAATAATTGAAAATATTTTAGAAGATATTTTAAAACAAAAAGTTATTCTTAAAACAGAAATTCTTCCTATAAAAAATGGTTTTCTTGAAGAAAATCAAGATAAATTTTTAAATAATATTTTAAATGTATTTGATGGAAAAATTGTAGAATAATAAATATTTAAATTATCTTGAAACATTAATATAAAAATTCTCTTGATCGTAAAAATATTTATAAATAATTATTTTTTTCGGGGATCGTCTAATGGTAGGACGTCAGGTTCTGGTCCTTAAGATCGGGGTTCGAATCCCTGTCCCCGAGCCAATTTTTAATATGCAAACTTAATAAAACTTTTCCAACATTTTTTCAATTAATAAAAGCTCTTGGAACTAATATTAAATTAAAAAAATAAAATTCCTTAAAACTTTTCTAACAAAAAAACTCCTATTTTAGGAGTTTTTTGTATAATTCTAAATATTTTTTAGCTGAGTTTTCCCAAGAAAAATCTTGTCGCATATTATGAAAAATTATTTCTTGCCAAGCCTTTTTATCTTTATAAATCTCTAACGCCTCTTTGATTGAATTTAACATCTCATTTGCTTCATACTTTTCAAAAACAAAACCCATCCCTAATTTATAATGAATAGTTTGTAATGAATAATTTTCAACTGTATCTTTTAGCCCACCACAGGCTCTGACGATTGGTGTAGTTCCATATCGCATGGCAATCATTTGACCCAAACCACATGGTTCAAAATGTGAAGGCATTAAAAATATATCCGAACCAGCATAAATTTGCTGAGCTACTTTTGTATTAAATTTAAGATTACAAGAAAATTTATCAGGATATTTTAAAGACAATTCTGCTAATGTTTTTTCCATTTTTGGATCGCCCGTGCCTAATAAAACAAATTGTAAATCTAATTCCATTAATTTATCAAAAATTTTAATAATTAAATCAAATCCCTTTTGCTCAGCAACTCGCGAAATTAAACCAATCAAAGGCACATTAGAATCAATTTTTAAATTACAATTTTTTTGAAGATACTCTTTGTTTTCTTTTTTATTTTCTAATATTTTTTCTTTAGGCATTTCTAATCCATAATTTTTTATTAAAGTTAAATCTGTTGCTGGATTAAAAAAATCCACATCAATCCCATTAAGAATACCAGAAAGATTAGCCTTTCTTTTTTGTAAATTATTTTCTAATTTTTCACCAAATTCTGGGGTTAAAATTTCTTGCGCGTAGGTTGGACTCACAGTATTAATTAAATCTGCGTTTAAAATGGCTTGCTGAACGGCATTGAGATCTTTAAATTGATTTTTTGTTCTTTCTCGCAAACAAGGCCAATCTTGTTCTTTTAAATTAAGCATTTTTAAAATTTCTTGAGGATTATATTTACCTTGATAAGCAAAATTATGAATTGTAAATAAAGTTTTTTGTTTCATTTGTAAATTAACAGATTGAATTTTTATTAATAAGGGTAAAAATCCAGTGTGCCAATCATGACAATGAAAAATATCTGGTTGCCAATCTATTTTGTTATTTAAAAAAATTTCCGCAACGCATTTGGTAAAAAAAACAAACCGTTGACATTCATTAAGCGCGCCGGATGAAGAAGCGTCAATGGTAAAATAAATTTCGCCCTCACTTAAATATTTTAAATTTTCAATCAAATAAACCTCTACTTGTCTTTGAGTGTCTGGCAAAAAACAGGAATAAACATTAACTAATTCCTCTTGATTATAAAAAGGAATTTTTATATCACTAGCAATTTTTTTTAGAGGATATTTTTTTTCGTCAATGATTCCGTATTTTGGAATAATAATTTTTACATCCACTCCGAGTTTTTTTAATGCCTTTGGTAAAGCACCAATAACATCAGCTAATCCGCCTACTTTAGCAATAGGCGTCAACTCCCCTCCTACAAATAAAACTTTCATTTGATTTTTCATAAAAAAAACTTTAGAAAATAAAATAAGCAAAAAAATGTTGACCTGTTGAAGACTGTCTTCAACAGGTCTCTCGCGCAAAGAATTATTGTTATATTTGAGTGTCAAAACCAAAATATAACCTCGATTAAGATAACAGAAAAATTTAAAATTTCTTTAACTTTACACTTTACACTTTGAACTTTTAACTATCCCTATCATTCCTCCCAATCCCATACAAATAACTATTAATTTAAAAGCCCAACCTAAATAAGGAATGTTAAATAAAATTATTAAAATAATCATTCCTAAAATCATTGGCCAAATTAAATTATTTTTTTGTTCTTGTTCGCCAGCTGGCAAAACGATCTCTTTTGGTTTTCTAATTTTTTTATCTATTTCTACGCCAATTGTTAAACCAACAAAAAGTTGAGCTAAATATAAAAAGATGAAATATAAACACATTCCAATAAAAGCCAATGGAATTCCAATGAGCATAGCAATTAAAAAAAGCGCGATTATCGGCACAACAATAAAACAAATTATTCCATAGCCTAAATTTTTCCATGGCGTTTTTTTAATTTGATTAATTATTTCCAATGTTTTCTTAGGAAATAAAGAAATAAAAATTAAACCAATAATTAAAAACCCAAACAAAGAAACTAATTTCCAAAAGAAAAAAGCAATAGTATATTTTTTTTCTTGTTTTTCAAAGGATGGAATTTTATACAAAGTTTTTCCTAAAATTTGAGCGCCAGATTTTATTTCCGCTTTTTGAGACGCAACATAATCTAAATTTCCATTAATAATTGTTTTAGGTTGTAAAACAAGAGCTGTTGTATTTAAATAAACATTTTTATTATTTTCTCCGGCCAAAGAAATTTTTTTCCCATTGCCAAAAATATTGCCATCAATTTTTCCATTTACATCAATGCTTTCTCCCAAAATTAATAAATTTTTTTTAATCTTACTTTTCTCAGAAAAAATAATATTTTGTCCCAAAACATTAACATTTTTATCTATTTGATTATTAAAATTTATAGTTTCTCCTAAAATTCTAATATTCCCATTTACATTTCCATTAATTGTAATTTGTTGAGTAAAACCAATAACATCTCCTTCAATATTTCCATTGATGGTAATATTTTTGGCAAAAACAAAAAGATCACCCTTAATTAATCCATTAATTTCTATATTTTGTCCGAAAGCAATAAAATCATCATCAATAATTTCATTTGAATTAAGACGAATACTTTCTCCTGTTTTTTGGACAATTGCTTGCGAAAAAGAAAATGGAAATAATAAAAAACAAAAAAATATAATAGATAAGGCAATTATTTTTTTCATAAAATAGGCTCTAGGTTTATTAAAACGCTAAAGAAATTAATTATTAAATTTTAACAATTTCTTTTTTTAAATGCTATTTATTTTTGAACCTTGTTTTGTGTCTTCAACTTGATAACCCAATTTTTCAATTTCTTGACGAATTTCATCAGATTTTTGCCAATTTTTTTTCTTACGAGCCTTTTCTCGTTGAGAAACTAAATCTAAAATTTCTTTTGGAATTTTATTTATTTTTATTTTCCCCAAATTTAATCCCAAAACCTTATCAAAATCTAAAATAGTTTTTAATTTATCTTGGTTAGCTATATCTGATTTTAATAATTCTTGAACCACGCTCAATGCTTGTGGCATATTTAAATCATTATTTACTGCTTTTAAAAATTTCTCTTTAAAATTATGATCAATATCGCCGATGTCTTTGCCTAATTTTTTTATTTGATTATATAAATGCTCTAACCCATTTTGAGCATTTTCCGCTCCATTTTGGCTATATTCCATTGGCTTTCTATAATGCGTTTGTAAAACTGAAAACCTATAAACCAAGGGGTTAATATTTTGTTTAATAAAAGCGTTTTCTAATGTAAGAAAATTCTCTTTGCTTTTTGCCATTTTTTTCCCTTCAGCAATATTTAAAAAAGCTCCATGTATCCAATAATTAAAAAACTTTTTCCCAGTAGCTACTTCAGACTGAGCAATTTCATTTGTATGATGAATATTAATATGATCCATCCCGCCACAATGAATATCAAGTTGATCGCCTAAAAGTTTTAAACTCATTGCCGAACATTCTATATGCCAACCAGGAAAACCAATTCCCCAAGTAGAATTCCACTCCATCTGTCTTTTAGAATCTTTGGGCGAAAATTTCCATAAAGCAAAATCAGTCGGATTTTTTTTCTCTTCATTTTTTTCAACTCGCGCGCCTTCTTGCAAAGTTTCTAAATCAAGATGACTTAATTTATTATAATCTTTAAATTTTGAAGTATCATAATAAATACCATCGCTTGTCTTATATGTATAACCTTTTTTTTCTAAAATTTTAATTAAATCAATTTGCTCTTTTATGTAATCAGTCGCTTTACACCAAATATGAGGTTCTAATATATTTAATAATTTTAAATCATCTTTAAATGCCTTAGTATAAAATTCCACAATTTCCCAAACTGTTTTATTTTCTTTTTTTGCTCCTTTTTCTAATTTATCTTCCCCCATATCTTGATCCCCTGTTAAATGCCCAACATCAGTTATATTCATTACATGTTTTACTTTATAATGATTATAAAGTAAAACACGATTTAAAATATCCTCAAAAATATATGTTCGCAAATTACCAATATGAGCAAAATTATAAACAGTTGGACCGCAGGTATAAAGTCCAATTTCGTTTTTTTTAATTGATTTAAACTCCTCTTTTTTTCGCGTTAAAGTGTTATAAATTTTAAGCATAAATAATAAATACAATTTTCAACTTTCAACTTTTAACTTTCAACTTTTAACTTTTAACTTTTTAAGGCCTGGGTGGGAATTGCACCCACGCGTATTGGTTTTGCAGACCAATGCCTTACTGCTTGGCTACCAGGCCAGAATATAAAAAACCTCTTTTTTAAAAGAGGTTTTATTATATTTTAATATTTTTTTAATTTAATACAACCTCTTTTTAGAAAAATTATAACAACAAACAATTTTTTTACCTTTAAATAATCATTTTACGAATTCAATATGATTAATTTGATAATTCATAATGAAAAATTTATCTCTTTTTCCACTGCGGAGCGCGACGAGCTTTTTTAAGACCTGGTTTTTTTCTTTCTTTTTCTCTAGGATCGCGAGTTAAAAATCCACTCTTTCTTAAAATTGGTTTAGTTTCCTGTTCAATTTTTACTAAAATACGAGACAAACCATGTCTAATGCTTTCTGATTGTCCATTTTTCCCACCACCTTTAACTAAAACAGAAATATCACTTTTATCAATCTTTCCAGTTTTTGTTAATGGATCTGTTATATTTTTCTGCCAAACAAAATATGGAAAATATTTTGTAAAATCTTGATTATTAACTATAATTTTCCCTGTTCCTTTTTCGTAATATCGTACTTGCGCTATTGCTCTTTTTCTTCTACCTATAGCATAAATATATTTTCGATTTTCAAAAATTGAAAAAACTCCTTCTTGAATAGAAGCATCTTCTTTTTTTACTTCTTCTTTTTTTATTGTATCTTTTTTTAAGGCCATAATTTTATTTAATTTATTGAAATAAAAATAACTATCTTAATTCTATTTTAAAATAGAAATATGTCAAGATTTATGCTATTAATCGGATATAGCATAAAATTTACATTTTTTTAATTTGCAAAAAATCTAACTCTACAGGAGTTTCTCGTCCAAAAACAGAAATTGAAACTTTTATTCTCCCACGAGCTTCATCTATTTCTATAACTTTACCTTCAAAATTTTTAAATGGTCCGTCTACAATTTTTACTAATGTATCTACATTAACATCAATTTTATATTTTGGCTCTTCTATTTTCATTCGTTTTTGCAAAGACCTTATTTCTTCTTCTGAAATAGGTGTAGGCGTAACTCCTGTGCCAATAAATCCTGTTACTGACGGAGTATTTCTAACAACATACCACGAATCATCAGTAACAATCATCTCTATTAAAACATATCCCGGAAAAATTTTTTCTATTATCGTTTTTCTTTTCCCACCCTTAAATTTTATTTTCTTTTCAGTTGGAATTAAAATATTAAAAATTTTATCTTCCATGCTCATTGATTCTATTCTTTGTTTAAGATTAGAAGCAACTTTTTCTTCATATCCCGAATAAGTATGTAATACATACCATTGACGTCCTTCGTGTGACACTTGTTTTGGCATAATAAATAATTAAAAGAATAAAAAAATTAATTTTTAAAGTAATTTTTCTATGCCTATAGTTAAAAAATAATCAATAATCCCTAAAAAAATAGCCATAGCAATACTAATTCCAATAACAATCAATGTATGATTGATTGTCTCTTGTTTGGTTGGCCAAGTAACTTTTTTTAATTCAATTTTTGAATCTTTAAAATATTGAATAAGTTTATTCATAAATTACAAAATTATTTTATATTTATAGAATAATTTTAATTTAAAAGAATGTCAACCATAAATTGTCAACATCTAGTATTTATGTTACTATTTAAATATAAAAAAGTCAAATTTAATTTTTAATTTATTTTACTAAACCTTCTTTTATGTCTCTTGAAATTATTAAATATCCCAATCCTATTTTAAGACTAAAATCAAAAAAAATTAAAAAAAAAGATATTTTAAAAAAGAAAACTCAAGAATTAATTAAACAAATGGTTGAAACTTTAGAAAAAGTAAAAGGAGCCGGTTTGGCTGCTCCACAAATTGGAAAAAGTATAAAATTAATTTTGGTTCGCAATTACGATGAAATAAATGATAATGCATTTTGTAATACTTATTACAATAAAAATTGTAAAATTTTAATTTTAATTAATCCTAAAATTATCAATAAATCTTGGAAAAAAGAAATTGAAAAAGAAGGATGCCTCTCGATTTATAAAAATTCTAATTTAATTTTTGGTTTAGTAAAAAGATCAAAAAAAATTACAATTAAAACATTGGATAAAAATGGAGAAAAAATAAGTTTTAAAGCCGAAAATTTGCTCGCTCGAATTATTCAACATGAAGTAGATCATTTGAATGGAATTTTATTTATTGACAAAACTATTTAGAAATTTTAAATTAAAGAAAAGTTAAGAAATTATAAATTTTAAATTTATGAACATTATTTTCATTGGCACGTCTGATTTTGCTGTGCCAATTTTAAAATTTCTTATTATAAATTGTACGGGGTTCAACCCCGTAAATATTAATATTATTACTCAACCGGATAAGCCAGTAGGTAGACAACAAAAATTACAGGCTTCGCCAGTAAAACAAATGGCCTTGAAATATAAAATTCCAATTTTTCAGCCAGAAAATATTAAAGATCAAAAAAATATAGAATTAATAAAAAAAATGCAACCAGATTTAATTATTGTTGCTTCTTACGGACAAATTTTACCAAAAGAAATTTTAGAAATTCCAAAATTCGGTTGTTTAAATATTCACGCTTCTTTGCTTCCAAAATATCGCGGAGCCTCACCTATCCAATCTGCAATTTTAAATAACGACAAAGAAACTGGAATAACAATTATATTGATGGATGAAAAAATGGACACCGGAAAAATAATATCCAACACAAAAATTAAAATACAAAATAATGACACTAGTCAAATTTTACATGATAAATTAGCGCATTTAGGCGCTGATTTATTAATAAAAACTTTACCAAAATATATTCAAGAAGTAAAAAAAATAATAAAGTTTTGGAAAAAAGAACATCAAAAAAATTTAACCATTAAACAAATTGATTTTATTAATCCCTTATTTATTTCTCTAAATTCATCATTAAAAAAACAAAATGAATCAAATGCGAGTTATACAAAAATTTTAAAAAAAGAATATGGAAAAATTGATTGGACAAAGTCGGCTCAAGAAATTGAAAGACAAATTCGCGCCTTTTCTCCGTGGCCGGGAAGTTTTACAAAATTTAAAGATAAAAAGTTAAAAATTTTTCAAGTAAAAATTATACAAAGGTTGAACCATTGTAATTTACAACCAGATAATTTTTTTTTAACAGAAAATAAACAATTGGCTATACAATGTGGTCAAGGAATTTTGGTTATTGAAGAATTGCAAATTGAAGGGAAAAAAAAGATGTCTTCTCAAGAATTTTTAAAAGGACATTCTATCTAATTTTATTTTTTTCTCGCTTTTTCTGTTACATTATAACCCAAATATCTTCCTAACATTAACCGAGTTTGAGCGTCAATAGCTGGAATGGCGCTAAAAATAATTAAAGTGATTGGTAAAAGAACCCATTGTAAAATCATTAATAACCATTTTGTTTTTTTATATCTTTGTGGACAAGCAGGAAGAATTATTGTGCTTAAAACACATAATGTAAAAATCCCAACCATACAAGCATTCATTATTATTTCTAAAATATGAGGCGCCATCTGTATAATAGCAGATCCAATCCCTCTATGACTAGCAACAAATAAAGGCAACCAACCCAAAATAAAAATTAAAATCGGCGCTACTGCCCAAAAAAAACCGCCCTCTAATTGATTATAATAAAAATGAATTCTTTTTAAAAAAGGAACTTGATTTTTTTTAAAATACCAAACCATAAATGGAAAATTTTCAATACCATATGCCCAACGTTGCTGTTGTTTATAAATGCCAATCATGCTTCGCCAAAATGTTTTTCCTAAAACTGCATCCATAGAAATCGGAATATATATTGGAACAATTGAATAATCCCCATGATAATGAGCTATGGCTTGTAAATATATTCTTGAATCTTCTGAAACCATATCTCTTTGCCAAAATCCAACATCAACTAAGGCCTTAAAACTCATACTATGCGAAGAAAAAGTAATCAATTTTTCATGTTTAACTAATTCAGTTAATAACCAAAAAGAAGCTCCATTAGCCACTATTCTTGCCAAGGCTGGAGCATCCCAAATATTATTATGAAACAAAATTAATGGTTGATAACTAACACGAGTTGGATTTGGATGAGTTAAATATTTATAAGTTAAACAAGAAAAATATTGAACATTTGGGCATGAGTCTAAATCAAAAGAAGAAACAATAATATTTTCATAAGAAATTTTTTCTTGATCAATGTATTCTTTTATTCTTTCCCCAGCCCAAGTAATATTTGACGATTTACCAGGTAAATCACCATGTAAATTTTTTGGGTGTACAAAAACAAAAAGTTTATAAAATTTATCTCCAAATTCTTTTTGAATTATTTCCGCATTTTTTAAAAAATTTTCTTTGTCTCTTTCTTCGCCAGTTAAAATAATTATAAATTTATTTAAAGGATAATTTATTTTTATCAAATTTTCAAAAGTAGTTTTAAAAACCTCAATCCCCTCTTTATAAGAAGGTAAAAAAATTAAATGTAAAATTTTTTCCCAATCAGAAATTATTTGAACTTTTTTAAACCAATTAATTTTTATATCTTTTCTAAATCTACGCCAAGAAATAAAAACATAAACCAAAAAATAAAGAATTCTAAAAAACCAATATAAATCAAAAACAATAATAAAATAAATAGCCCAGATTGGTTGAATAAAAGAAATTATAATTGCCACAAAAAATGTTGTCCATGTTAAGGCACCGGGAATAATTTCTAAAAAACGATATTTAATATAATCTTGTTTTGAAAACATAAAAATTAATCTATTAAATTTAACCTTTTAAAATCAGCGCCTTTGCGAAGAATTTTAATTGGTTTTTTAGTTAAATCAATTAAAGTTGAAGCCGAGCCAGTTAATTCGCCAACATTATAATAAAAAACTTTATCTTTAAAATATTTTTTCGCCTGAGAAATTGTTTCGGCTGGCGCAAAATCCTCTAAATTAGCGCTGGGAGCAATCAACGGTCCAGAAATTTTAAGAATTTTTATAAGCTGTTTTTTTGCTGGAATTCTAAAACATAATGTTTCTGCTCCGCGATGAAGATAAGAAAATTCTAAAAATGGACAATTTAAAATTATACTAATTTTACTTGGCCAAATTTTTAATAAAAAATTTTTTTGCCACAATTTTAATTTTATTTTAAAAATTTTTAAATCATCTAAACAAGAAATTAAAATAATCATCGGCTTTGTTGGTTTTCTTTTTTTTAATTTATAAATTTTTTCAACTGTTTTTTTATTTAAAGCTAAACCACAAATGCCATAAATAGTATCTGTTGGAATAACACCAATTATTCCTTCTTTTAAAAAAAAGGCAATTTTTTGTGAAGAATTTTTTAAAAAACACTCATTAAATTTTGTCATTGAAAATTTTATTATTAATAAAATTATATCAAAATTTGAATTTTGAAAGTTTCTTGAGCTTATCTTTTGATTTTTTTTATTTTATAATTTAATTATATTTTACATTATCTTAAAAATTTTAGCTAGACATCTAGTTAAGTGTGTTAAAATAAGTAAAATTTTGAGACCCTACATAAAATTTTTCAAACAAATTTTATCTTGTTTTGTTTTTCTTTATATATAATAAAGTAATAAAAAAAATTCAAAATTTATAATTTCAATTTATAATTTTTCCCATTGTGTTAACACAGTGAAAGTGAGTATTTAGAGGAGGGATAAAAGTTTATTTTTTTATCCCTCCTCTTGTGTAACGCTCTTTCTTTTTAGAACGTTACAGTTATTGTTATTTCACCTCCTTCTCCCGGCATTACATACCGAGAAATATTCTTCTCTTGCCCACCTGGTTCTACAACCAGAATGAGCATCTTCTGAAGGGAGTTTATCCCAAAGGACAACCTCCCTCCCAAAATTAACCCTTTCTCAACTCCGCCGAAGAAAACGGCGGAATTTTCAACATTGCAAACGATTGTTATCGTTGCAATGTCAACTGGCTCTTCAAGGGTGAAAAGCCCAAAAACTGTCACACCCACACCACTAACAGTAATGGTTGTTGTGCCATAGGCTTGGGTATCAACTGTAAACGATGTGGTAAATGATCCATATTCATCGGCCACTGCCTGCTGAATATTATCATTTGTTCCAAACGCTATGGTGATATTATCATTTGCCCCGTAGCCTGTACCACTAATAGTGACCACTGTCCCCACAGTCCCAGCGGTTGGGGCCACCATCACGGTCCCAGTTCCTGGATCAGGTATCACGGTCCCAGTTCCTGGATCAGGTATCACGGTCCCAGTTCCTGGATCAGGTATCACGGTCCCAGTTCCT
>PGYQ01000001.1:0-11648 GCA_002839745.1 Candidatus Kuenenbacteria bacterium HGW-Kuenenbacteria-1 | reverse complement strand
TCCTGGATCAGGTATCACGGTCCCAGTTCCTGGATCAGGTATCACGGTCCCAGTTCCTGGATCAGGTATCACGGTCCCAGTTCCTGGATCAGGTATCACAATATCCCGATGAGCAGACATCGTCTGCTCAAACACTTTATCCGCAGTCTCATGCACTGCGGAATACTTTTTTGGAGCCCGAAAGGCCTCTACTGAGGCCGCTCCAAAACAAAAAACAAAAATAAAAATTATTGTCGCAATTCTTCTCATTGAATCTTACCTCCTCTCCCCTTTCCAAGGGGAATTTTTAGAGTAAGGTTAAAGGCACCTAGCCCCACCTCACTCTCTTTCTCACTATCCTCGCCTCCTTGAAGAGAGGCGAACTCTGGATTCCAAAAGACATCCAAAATCCACCCATTCCTCTTGGGAAGAAGGATGCGCAATCCAACAAAAGGCTCGTGAGAAAAGCCTTTCATTGTGATTCCCTCTTTTTTTAAAGAAATAATATTTAAATTATTCCCAAAAAAAAGAGAGAGATCTTTAGAAAAGGGGTGGTGGTACTCCCCCTGCAATGAAAAATCTCTAATTTCCTTGGCCCACACATGGCCAATAGCCAAGGAAAAAAAGTCTTCTGGGAACAGCCCAATCCGCCATTCCTTCTCTACTCCAACCCCGACCCACTCGCCGGGGCTTAAGCTACTGACGGCCACCAACCGCCAGTTAGTCCCTCTTACCCCACACCCAATTTCGATGTGGTAGGGGCCTAGACCAAAAGCCCCCTCTGAGAAACGGTCTCTGAATTTCTCCAGAAAACCGTTTTTTTCTACCTCGATTTGCAACTCTGATGTTGCAATTCCAGTCATACCTACCACTTCCACAGTGATAGTACGTACCCCGGGAACAAGGTACGTATGGGTGACGACGAACCCTTCGGCGATCACCCCATCACCGAAGGAAAACTTTACTGATTCTATCCAGTCAGTAAAGTTTTTTGGGACATCAATCGTAAAGGTCGTGGTCGCCCCAACCACAACTTTAGAAGGACCTAACACAGCCACAGTCCCTTCATCTGCCCCGGCGGAAATAATGCCAGAACAGACTAAACAAACTAACAATACCAACAATAATACTTTTTTCATTTTTTTACCTCCTTGTTTTCCCTTAATTTTAAAAACTATAGATAGGGAAAACTTTTAAAAAAAATGAATTTTTTAAAAAAACGAAATATATTAACAAAAAATTTAGATGGAAAATTTTAACCCACTAAATTTTCTGAAACAAATTGTCAAAGAACAACTTTCTATATTAAAATAACAAAAACGTTTTATAAATTATACGCCTTGTTATATAAACATATTTTATTTTACCTTAGCACTTTTTTTCCTTTTTGTCAATACCTAAACAAAAATACCTTAATATAAAAAATTAAAAAAACGCGTCGCAACGGCGCGTTTTTAATAATACAAAAATACTTTTTTTATCCATACACAAATGTTTCATATTTTTTTGATTTTTGTTTTATCTTAATTCATTGCTTTTTTCAATTAAATTCTGTAAAATATATTTAATTATTTTTATTTTTCTAAAAATTATTTTTTATGGAAATTACTTGGTTAGGACATTCTTGTTTTAAAATACAAGACAAAAACATAACTTTAATTACCGACCCTTTTGATTCTCAAACAGGATTAAAACCTTTAATAAAATTAAAAGCTAATATAGTGACTGTCAGTCATGATCATTTAGATCATAATAATATCAAAGTCGTTTCTGGAATTGAAGAAGAACCTCCTTTTATTGTTTCTAGTCCGGGAGAATATGAAATTAAAAATGTTTTTATTTATGGTATTCCCTCTTTTCATGATGAAGATAAAGGAAAACAACGAGGATTAAATACTATTTTTTTAATTAAAATGAGCGAAATTACTATCGCTCATTTAGGAGACTTGGGGCATATTTTATCTGATGAACAATTAGAAAAAATAGAAAAAGTGGACATTCTTTTAATTCCAGTTGGCGGAACTTTCACTATTGATGCTAAAAAAGCTAAACAAGTAATTAACCAAATTGAGCCCAAAATTATTATTCCAATGCATTATAAAGTTCCGGAATTTAAAGAAAATTTAGACGAAATAGATAATTTTTATCAAGAAATGGGGATTGAAAAATCACAACTAATAAATAAATTAAAGATTTCTAAAAAAGATTTGATTAGTCAAACTGAAATGAGAGTGGTTGAAATGGAAAACTAAAGAAATTTTGAATTATCATAAAGTTTACATTATTTGTACATTTTTCAATTGTTTCTTGTATTTTGTTTAAATTATTTTTACGAAAAATATTAATTACCAAATTTCTGATTAAAGAATAATTTGCAGGAGCATTTCCTCACGGTTAGGGAAATTAATTAAGCCCCCTTGATAAAGGGAGTTGGGGGATTTCTTAAAGACAAAAGAAACCCTCTAAATCTCCCTTATCAGGGAGACTTTTGGAAGGGGGATTTTCAAAATTATTTTTATTTTTTGTAGAACAGCCCAACCGTAGGGTCGGACTGGAAAATTTTGAATTTTTATATGATTGAAGAAAAAAAGAAAATAATACTTTGGCTAAGCGTTTCCATTATTACAATTATCGTTATTATTATTTGGGGATATTTTTTAAAGCAAAAATTTCTTTCATTAAAAATACAAAAAAAAGAACCTACAATTCAAGAGTTACAATTTAAAGAAAATTTAAAAGATTTAAAAAAATCTTTAGAAAATGTTAAACAAAATATTTCAGATGTTAAAAATATAAATCAAAAAAACGTAGAAATACAAGAACAAAAAGAAAAAACATTATCTTCAGAACAAATTGAAAAAATTAAAAAAGAAATAAAAAAAGCAGTAAAAACTAATAATCAGTAACAAGTAATTAATACTTTTAACTTTCAACTTTTAACTTTTTATGGCACCAAAAGAACAAGAAAATCAAAACGATGAAGAAATTTTAAAAGAGGAATCTTTATATCATGAAGCCATATCCAAAGCTAGAAAAGTTCACTCCTTAACCTCAGCATTAAAAGAAGCAGTATCCTTAGGTTTTCTGTTAAAAGAAAATATAAAAAATCATAGAGTAGAAGTTTTTATAATAGCTGGGGTAATAGCTGGGGCTGTAGATTTGTCTGATATGGCATTTTTGGGCATTGATTCACTAATTACTGGATGGGGAAAATTTTTTTGCATTTTAACTTTATTTATTTTCCTTTTTGGTAAAGGAAGATGGAAAACAAAAGCATTAAGATGGGTAATAATAAGAATACTTTTTATAACTGGTTTTGTTGAATTTATTCCTTTTTTATCAATGTTGCCAATGTGGACAATATCTGTATTTTATTTTTGTTATAAATCAAAAAATGAGGCTCAAAAAAATCAATTAGAATTAGATGAGATTTTAAAGAAAACCACACAATTAGAAAATAAAATCGCGCAATTATAATAAAATTTTTTTAAACTTAATAACTTATGGAAAAAAGAAAAATAATAATTGAAAAATTATTTCCAAATCTTAAAACCTTTCCTGAAAACATAGAAAAAAAATATCCGTCTAGAAATTTAAAACAAGAAACACTCGTTACTAGAATAGCTCCCAGTCCTACTGGGTTTTTGCATATTGGCGGAATTTATGCTGGATTATTATCAGAAAGATTAGCTCATCAAAGTAATGGTATTTTTTATATTCGAATAGAAGATACAGACAAAAAAAGAGAAATAAAAGGCGCAACAGAATTGGCTATTAAATCTTTTGAAACATTTGGCATTTTTGCAGACGAAGGAGAAACATTGTCAGGAGAAGAAAAAGGAAATTATGGCCCCTACAAACAAAGCAAAAGAGAAGAAATTTACAAAACTTTTGCAAAAAAACTTGTAAAAGAAGGTTACGCCTATCCTTGTTTTTGTACTTCAGAAGAATTAGAAAAAATAAATATAAAACAAAAAGAAAATGAAATTAGAACTGGTTATTACGAAAAATGGGCTCAATGTAGAGAAAAATCAGATGAAGAAATTTTACAAGCATTAAATAAAAACAAACCATTTGTAATTAGATTTAAATCAAATGGCAATAATAATAATCGAATTGAATTTAACGATCTTATTAAAGGTAAGCTATCTTTGCCAGAAAATGATCAAGACATAGTAATAATTAAATCTGACGGTTTACCCACTTATCATTTTGCTCATGTAATTGATGATCATTTTATGCGAACCACTAATGTTTTGCGAGGAGATGAATGGCTATCCTCTATTTCATTACATCTTGAACTTTTTAAAACTTTAAATTGGAATCCTCCTAAATATGGACATTTTCCACCAATTAATATTCTTGAAGGAAATTCAAAAAGAAAATTAAGCAAACGAAAAGATCCTGAAGCTAATGTTTTTTATTATGATAAAGAAGGTTATCCAACAAACGCGATAATTGAATATTTACTTAATTTAATAGATTCAAGTTTTGAAGAATGGCGAAAACAAAATCCTAAAATTGATAATACGAAATTTCATATCAATTTAAAACATTTGAGCGCAAGCGCTGGTCCTCTTTTAGATATGCAAAAACTACAAGACATTAGCAAGAATTATATTAGCCAATTGTCCACAAAAGAAATTTTTCAACAATGCAATGAATGGGCAAAAAAATATGATAAAGATTTAGCCAAGAGGCTAGAAAATGATTCTGAATATATAAAAAAAATATTTTCCATAGAAAGAGATGGCGATAAACCAAGAAAAGATACGGCAAAATGGTCTGATATTAAATGCCAAATAGAATATTTTTTTGATGACATTTTTAAAAACATTAAAATTGATTTAAATGAACTATTGCCAAATATACAAAAAATAGAAATAGAAAAAATAGCGAAACAATTTTTATTAATTTATAATGAAAAAGACAATAAAGACGAATGGTTTTTAAAACTAAAAAAAATGGCAAAATCCCTGGGCTATGCAGATAATATTAAATCTTATAAGGAACAGACTGATCAATACAAGGGTCACATTGGAGATGTCGCTATGATTTTGCGAGTATTACTAACAAAACGCAAACAAACCCCAGATTTATTTCAAATGATACAATGCATGGGAACCGCTCGATTAAATTCTCGCCTCAAAAAATTTAATATTTTATTTATTTAATTTCCATTTTATATAATTTATTTTCTCCTTTTTCTTCTTTTATAAAATAAAGAATTTTATCTTCAAAAGAAAAAAATAAATCTTTAATTTTTTCAGATTTTAAAAGTTGCGCAATATTTCTTTGATCTAGACCATCTATTTCAACAGCATTAATTAAATTATCTGAATTAAATATAAAATAATTTTCTTGTGGATACCAAATAGCTTTTAAAATTTCTTGTGTCCAACGACCTAATAATTCATAAGAGCTTTCTTTTAATTTTTCTAAATTAAGATAACAAATCCATAATTCAAAATCATTATAATAAAGTATTTTTTTTCCATCTTTTGACCAAGAAATATTTTTAGCCTGCAAAATTATTTTTTGAATTTTAGATTGAGGAGAAATTAAATAAAGCAATTGATTTTCTTTATCTAAAATACTAAGAATATTAGTCGGAGAAAATATAAAAAAATAAGAAGAAAAAGGTAATTGAGTGATTTTTTTACCAATTTTAACTGAAGAATTATTTTCCTCAATTTTTTTTAAAGAAATGTTTTTATTTTTTAAATCTGAAACTAAATAATAAAGAGAGGCTTTGTCAAAAAAATAATCTAAAATATTTGTTGCTTCCGAAATTATTGAAATTATTTTTTGATCTTTTAAATTAATTTCAATTAAAAAAAAATGATCTTTTGTTTTAACAACTCCATAAAGAATTTTATCATTTTTTTGATGCCATTTAATATTTTGAAGATTTGGTTCAAATTCATTTAAAGAAATAATATTTTCTGGTTTTTCTAAATCTAAAATTAAATTATTTGTTACTCCTAATTTAGTATTTCCTTCAATTAAAATATTTTTTTCTGAAGAATTAAAAGAAAAATTATTAATTTTAATAAATTGCGCAAAAGGAAAATATTTAATAAATTTTTCTTCTTTGGTCTCAAAATTAAAAGACCATAAATCAAATCCTTTTAAATTTTTAGTAAAAAAAATTATTTTTTTTCCATTTGAAAATAATTTAAAATTTTCTATATTTTTATCTAATAATAAAGTAAAGGTTTGATCTTTTTTAAAAAGAGTAATGTTTTCAACAAAAGTAGTTAAATTGGGATTGATAGTTATTTTTTTTTGCCAATCAAAAAAACCGGAGTTTTGCAATTTAATTGAATAATCTCTGGGAAAAAGATTTATTATTTTTGTTGGTGTTTTTTTCTTTTGCAATTTTCCATTCAGAAAAATTACGGCATCTTTTGGGTCTGTTTTTAAAATTAAAATTCCGGTCTTTTGCCAAATATTTTTTTTAAAATCATAACGATAACCCAAAGAATATTTTAAAATAAAAATCGCGCTAATAAGAAAAACTACAAAAAAAACAAAAAAAATTATATAGCGAGTCTTTAATTTCATAAAAAAAATAACAACAAAAATGTAGGGTTAGAGTCTATGTTCTAACCAAAAGATTTGGGTAGGTTGGAGCCTCTGCCCCAACCAAAAGATGAGAGCAAAAACTCTCATCTACCCCATAAATTGAAACCCTACATTTTTTTTAATAAGATCTTCTTGCTCTTGAACGAGATCTGCTAAAATTCATGGTTCGACCATATCTTGAACGTGTCGGACGCATTTTAATTTGTTCTAACTCAACAAATTTTGTTAAATTTAATTTTTTATTAATTAACCTTTCAATATTAAGAATATCTTTCCCTTGATTGGGAGTAGCAAAAGAAATCGCCTTACCAATATTTCCTGCTCGAGCAGTACGGCCAATACGATGAACATAATCTTCTGAATTATCTGGTAAATCATAATTCACCACCAACTCTATACCACTTACATCTATGCCACGACTAGCAATATCAGTGGCTATTAAAATTCGATATCTTTTATTTTTAAATCCAGCCATGGCTTCACGACGTTGATTAAAGGAAAGATTGGAATGAATTTCAGCCACTTTATAACCACTTAATTCAAGATTTTTGGTTAATGCTTTAGCACCATGTTTAGTGCGAGCAAAAACCAAAATTGATCCATTATATTGATTAAGAATTTTTTCTAATTGAATATATTTATCCTCTTTTTTTATTACATATATTTCCTGATCAACATGCTCAACTGTTGTTCCTTGTGGAGCAATTTCAATATGAATAGGTAAATTCATATAATTAGAAGCGAGTTTTAAAATTTGCAAAGGCATAGTTGCAGAAAATAATAAAGTTTGTCGCGTCTTAGGAATTTGTTCAAGAATTTCTTCTATTTGAGGAATAAAACCCATATCAAGCATTAAATCAGCTTCATCTAAAACTAAAATTTTAACATTTTTCAATCTTACCTCTCCTCTTTTTAAATGATCAATTAATCTACCCGGAGTAGCGATTATAATATGGGGATCATTTCTAATGCTTCGTATCTGACGTCCAATTGCTTCGCCACCAATTAAAACAGCAATTCTTAAACCAAATTTACTTCCTAATTTTCTTAAATTTTCTTCAACCTGCAAAGCTAATTCGCGAGTTGGAAGTAAAATTAAACCCTTTTCTTCATTAATTATTAAACGCTCTATCATCGGAATACCGAAGGCAAAAGTTTTTCCAGTACCTGTTTGAGCTACGCCAATCAAATCCTGACCAGCAAAAATTACAGGGATTGATTTTGTTTGAATAGGAGTTGGAATATTTAAATTTAAAAATTCAAGCACTTTTAAAATTGAATCCCCAACACCCAATCCTGCAAATCCTAATTTAGTTTGTTTAATTTGTTCAGACATAAAATAAAAATTATTTATAAAAATTTTACCATATATTCATCTTTAAGTCTATATCCCAATTTTCGATAATATTCACGAACACCGATACCAGAAATTACGCAAATTTTTTTAATTCCAAGATTTTGAACAATTTTTTCCGCTTCAAAAATTAATTTTTTCCCTAAACCAAAATGTTGAATCGCTTTTTTATCTTTTTCTCCAATCATTACAGCTTGTCCATAAGTGTGTACCTCGCGAATAATTGCCGCATTTTTTAAAATCAATAATTGTTCATTAGGTTTATGTAATATTCTTAATCGTAAAAAAGCGTATAAATTTTTTTGTTGCGCATCTTCAAAACTCAAAAAATATTCAATTCCATTTGACGCCTCATATTTTTCGCTAAATAATTTTAAATTTTGTTTTTTTGTTTTTTGCTTGCCATGATGAACATCGGGATAAATTTTTTGTTCTAATGTTTTAACTTGTCGACATCTAATACATTGACATTTTAAGTTTTGTTTTTCCATTTCTTGTTGAACTATTTCCCGCAAATTGGAAATTTTATTTCCAGCTTCAACGCTTGTTGACGGAATATCCCGAATAACTCGAATAATCCGTACATATCGCGGAACAATTGTTTTAATTTTAATCAAAAGATTAATTAATTGCTGAGTAGAATATGGCTGATATTTTCCTTGTTTCCAAAAATAATACAACTCTGAATTTTTTGTTACCACACAAGGATAAATTTTTAATAGATCCGGTTTAAAATTAAAATCATTAAATAATTTCTCAAACATTTTAAAATCTTTATTTAATGTTGAGCCAGGTAAATTCGGCATCATATGATAACAAACCTTAAAGCCCGCGTCTTTTAATAATTTTGTCGCTTGAATTATTTGTTCCACCTTGTGTCCTCTGATATTAAATTGTAAAATAGAATCATCTAAAGCCTGAACACCCAATTCCACTTTTGTGCAACCCAACTCACGCATCCTTTTTATTTCTTTTAAATTTATAAAATCCGGTCGCGTTTCCAATGTCAAAGCAACGCATCGATGTTTAGCTTTTTCATTAATTTTTTGCAATTTCTTTAAAGTTAATTTTTTTTTATTTTGATTATTTAACGCATCAAAGCATCTTTTAATAAACCAATTTTGATATCGTTCTGGAAAATAAGTCCATGTCCCTCCCATAATAATTAATTCCACTTTATCAGTAGGATGACCTGTTGCTTCTAATGATTTAAGCCGAACTTGAATTTGTTTATATGGATCAAATTTACAAAGAACAGCCCTCATTACCGCTGGTTCATTAGATAAATAACTTTTGGGAATTTCTTTTTCAGTTGGACAATAAAAACATTTTCCCGGACAAGGATATGGTTTGGTCAAAATAGCAACCACAGCCACTCCAGAAAGCGTTCTAATCGGATGTTTTTTTAAAAGATTTTCCAACCAACTTTGTTTAGAAATTTTTTTTTCTTTTAAAAATTTTTGATAAATTTCAAAAAGATCAGAATTAGAAAAAGGAACCATTTTAAATTCTTTACAAATTTTCCTTTTTATTTTAGAAAGCTCTTGATCATTTTTTGGTTTTAATTTTATTAAATTTTTGATTATTTTTTGAAGCATAAATATTTTATGAATTTACAAACAATAAATTTTTTACTTAAAAAAACTAAAAAAGATTATGCTGAACTGGCAGAAATTTTTAGTCATACGCGAAAATATCTTTGGAAAGATTTAAAAGAATTTGATCAATATATAAAAGATGACGATACTATTTTAGATTTGGGCTGTGGCAATGGCCGGTTGTTTGAATTATTTAATAATAAAAAAATAGATTATATTGGCATTGATAATTGTGAAGAATTAATTAAAATAGCAAAAGAAAAATATCAATCAACAAATGCCACTTTTCTTGTTGGCGACGCGATAAACTTACCATTTAAAAATGAAAAATTTAACGCAATTTTTTGCATTGCCGTTTTAAATCATATTCCTTCAAAAAAGCTACAAATAAAAGTTTTAAAAAATATAAAAAAAATTTTAAAAAAAGATGGCGTTTTGATTATGACCAATTGGAATTTTTATCAAAAAAAATATTTTTCATTAATTATTAAAAGTTTTTTTTTCAGCCTTTTTTCTAAAGCCCCCTTGATAAAGAGCCTGTCCCAAGCTTGTCACGGGAGGATTAGGGGATTTTTAAACAAATTAAACCCTCTAAGTCTCCCCGATATCCATCAGAAAGACTTAAAGGAAAATTTAGATTTTGGCGATCTTTTAATCCCTTGGAAATTAAAAGATTCGTCCTGCTGTGGCATGAATAAAATAGTTCATCGATATTATCACGCTTTTTTAATACAGGAATTATCACAATTATTTAAACAAACAGGGTTTGAGATAATAGAAAAATATTACACCAAAAAAGGAGAAAAAACAAATTGGTGGAACGGATACAATCTTGTTTTTGTGGTTAAAAATAATTAAAACAATGTTTACAAAACTCAATCTCTTGTTTTTTGTAAATTTTTTTTGAAGGATTTCAGAAATTAAAAAACCTTTCCGTTTTAAACCCCTCCAATGTCCATCAGAGAGGTTGGGAGATTTTTCAGAAACTAAAAAACCTTTCTGTTTTAAGCCCCCTTGATAAAGGGGGTTGGGGGATTTCAGAAATTAAGAAACCCTCTAAATCTCCCTTATCAGGGAGACTTTATGAAAAAAGGATTTTCAAAATTATTTTTCTTTTTTTTAGAACATCCCAACCGGGCATAAAACCCGCCCCTACAAAATGGTAAAAAAAATTCAATGGAGAATTTTGTAAGCCGATTCCATGTAATCGCCCACAGAGCGAAAATACAGTTTCGCCCCTACAGAATGTAAAATTAAAATATATTTAGATCTTTTGTTTGGGTATTTAATATTTAGGTGTCTAAAAACCAAACATTAACAAAATCCAAACATTTAATTTAAATTTTCATAACCACACTGTGTTAACACAGTGAAAAAAATGCTAATAATATTATAAAAATTTTATTGGGGAAGATGTTTTTATTTCTCATCTTCCCCAACTTTTTACCCTTTTTTTCACCTCCTCTTGTTTTTTGACATTCTGCCTTCCCAATGATACTGAGAAGGTAAAATGACTACTTCTTTATTGTCTAAAATCTCTGTTTCCTTATATTTAGAAAGGCTTAGATTAAAGAAAAAAATAATTATTCGCAATGCCAAGATTCCTTCGTATTTTTTTATTCTTTTTTTTATTCTTTTTAGTTCATAATCAAGCTCACTTTTTTTTATTTCAAGAGAAATACACTTCCCTTGAAATAACCTTAAACGAGCCTCGTTCTCCTTAAAATGCCTTATCCGTCTTACTAACTGACCGTAAGACCTCCTCCTTTTTTTCCCTAAAAAAAAACTAACCACTCTTTCCATTTCATACCCTCCTATTAAAATATTAGAAACTACATTATGTAATTTCTCAACAACTAATTTTTATAAATTAACTCTTGATAAATTACATTATTACAATAAAAATAAGTAAAAACTTTTCCTAATACAATAAAATTTATTCTATTGTTGTTCCTTTGAATTTTTTTTTGGCTAAAAAATTATCTACATTTTGAATATCAGCCCCCTTTAA
The DNA here is from genome assembly GCA_002839745.1 of Candidatus Kuenenbacteria bacterium HGW-Kuenenbacteria-1. NCBI lineage: Bacteria > Candidatus Kueneniibacteriota > Candidatus Kuenenbacteria bacterium HGW-Kuenenbacteria-1. Next base: position 118 of record PGYQ01000001.1, on the reverse strand, counting down.
AACAATTACTTTTAATTGAAGTTTTTCTGCTAATTTTGAAGCAATTGGATCAAATGGTAAATTTGCTCCGGGATTCCATTTATCTCCGACAATTTTTCTAAAATCATGCCAATTTATT